>JAUPKM010000328.1 GCA_030837445.1 Actinomycetota bacterium | reverse complement strand
GACTGCGCAATGTTGTGGCCAGGGTGGACGACAAAGCAGAAAACTTCGGACGGCACGTTTTCGGACGGGCTCCGCGAGTCGCGGCGGTCGGCACCGGGGAAGCGCCACCCGAGGGTCGCCGCCTCATCTATGCCGGGGCGGTCTCTCGGAGCGTGGCCTTTCTACTCGACATCAGCCTGGTGTCGTTCAGCATCAGTCTGGGCCTCAATTTGCTGCTCGGACTGCAACAGGGATTCTTCGACAGCTCAACCACATCGTTGGATGGCCTGGCCTCACTGGTCGTTCTGTTCGCGACGCCCACCTACTTTGCACTGGCGTGGTGGCTGGCGGGGAGCACTGTGGGCGACTTCCTAATGGGGTTGCGGATCTGCCGCCGCAATGGGGAGAGGTTGGGTTTCGTGGCCTCGTGGGTACGGTCGTGGACCCTATTGCTGTTCCTGATCATCTGGGTGGTGGGGATGCTGCCGACTGCCTTCAGCACCAATCGGAGGAGTTGGCTGGATCGGGTGACCCGTACCCAGGCGCGCTACGTCGGTCGCCCACTCTGGAAGTCCCTGGCAAGTCCGGCAGTTGCAGGCACGGCCGTCACAGGCGTGGCGGCGCCAGGCCGGACGGAATAGGGTCCCCTGGTGGCTCAGTCTGTGATCGACCTCCATCTGGCGAAGTTCGAGCCCTCCCAGCGGGCAGCCCTACGGACCACCTGTGCGACGGTCCGAGCGGCGTTGCCGGGCGCGGACGAGGTGATCGCCTATGGCATGCCGACGTTCAAGGTCGACGGGGTTGCCGTGCTCGGGCTCGATGGTTTCAAGTCCCATAACAGCCTCTTCCCCTACAGCGGATCGGTGGTGGAGCTGGTCCGGGCAGAACTCCCGGATTTCGGGGTATCCAAGGGAACGGTCCGGTTCCCGCTGGACAGGCCCTTTCCGGCGGGGTTACTCAACCGCATCGTCCGGATCCGCATCCTGGAGATCAACGAGGGGTACCCGAAGAAGTCCGGCGAAGTCAAGGAGTTCTATCCGAACGGCTACCTGAAGGCCACCGGAAAGGTGAAGGATGGTGAACTTCACGGAGCCTGGAAGTGGTTCCGAAAGGACGGCACGATCATGCGGTCGGGGTCATTCAAGGCGGGTCAGAAGACTGGCGACTGGACCACGTACACCCGAGACGAGACGCCGTACAAGGTCACGCGCCACTAGTAGGCCCGAACGGGCGCATCGTCGGCGCGAGGTCGATCGTGGTGTGTGGAAATGACTTCAGCGAATCACGTGGGCTGCCCTGGGCATCATGAAGTAGGCCCAGACGGCGACGCAGAGCGGAATGGCGGCCATGATCAGCATGGCCAGTCGCACTCCGGTGGTGTAGTCGACTCCGAGGCTGAGGCCCGCGGCCAGCGAAGGTAGATCCGGGCTGTAGCTGGTCACGCCTGGGGAACTGGTGACAGCGCTTGTCACTGCCGTCACCGCCTGCTGGGCGGTATCGGTCGGCAGGCCGCGGGTGGCTGCGTCGGCGAGCCATTGCTGGCGGAAGAAGGTGTCGAGCAGGAAGATCACCAGCGGAGGGCCGATCGCGTAACCCGTCATGGCGAAGGCGGGTTGGATCGCGGCGACCGAACCGGTCCTACCCGGTGCTGCGAACCCCAGCACAGTGTCAGCGGCCGCCGTACCCGTGATGAAGCCACCGAGGTTGCTCAGCCAAGTTGACAGTACAAGTGCCGCAAGCCCCATCACTGGGGAAGCGGTGGCGGCCAGGACCAGCCCGCTGATGGTGACGACCAGCAGACCCAGGATCAATACCGGCCGTGCGGTTCGGTCGGCCACGACCCGGCCGGCCCAGACACTCGCGGCGGCCACCAGGGCGGTGCCGGGCAGGTAGAGCAGGCCAATCTGTTGCGCCGACAAGCCCAGGACGTAACTGCCCAGCTGTCCGATCACAGTGCCGAGACCACCGGCGAACAGGTTGATCGCGACCGTTGCCAAGACCGCCACCACGAAGGCGCGGTGCCCGAAGAGGCGCAGATCCAGAGCCGGTTGGTCCGTCCGACTTTCATGCCACAGCAGCATCGCGATCGCCAGCCCGCTGATGACTAGCGGTACCCAGCAGGATGGATTGCTCATCCCGGACGGTGCCGCTCCGATACCTGCCACCAGCCCAAGTAGTGCCAACCCGAACAGGACGACCCCGCGGGTGTCCAGTCTCGCTGAGGGGTGGACCGGCGGATCCTCGCCGAACCGCTTGGTCAGCACCAACGACAGGATCGCGAAGGGTGCCGTCACCAGGAAGAGGGACCGCCAGCCTGCCGTTTCCACCAGCCATCCCCCGATCAACGGAGTGAGGCCGTACATGAGGGTGTAGATGGCCATCACGATTCCGATGGCCCGGGAACGCAGTTCGGCGGGCACGGACGCCGACACCAGCGCCAACGACACTCCAAGCAGTGCCGCCAAGGTCACGCCATCGAGGAAGCGCATCGCGAGCAGTACGGTGTAGTTCGGAGCCAGAGCGGAAACGACACCGACGAGGACGTTCCCGGACAGCCCAACCAGCAAGATGCGCCTGAGGCCGAATCGGTCCCCGAGGTTGCCCACCGCCAGCACAGTTGCCGCGACAACCAACGTCGAGGCCCCGGCCAGTAGCCCTAGGCTGTCGGCAGGTATCACAAGACCCCGACTCACTTCCGACAGGTTCAGGTTGAGCATCAGGGGATCAACGCCCGCGATCGGGTACGCCAGAGCCGGCCCAAGGATGGTCAGCAGCACCCCGCGGGTCAGGCGCGGTTCACTCCTGCCTGTGTTCGCGATCACGTTCGCGTCCCCTGTCACGGCCTCACGGGCGCGGATGGTTGCCCGCCACCCTCGAGGCTACTTGGCAGGGCGTAGCCTCCCCCCGTGACGCACACAAAGTTGGCCGGACCTGGCCCGACGGGACTGATCGCCTACCAAGGTGAACCTGGGTCGAACTCCGATGCGGCCTGTCGCCAGATGTTCCCAACCCTCACGCCGCACTCGTGCACGACCTTCGAGCAGGCGTTCAACGCAGTTCAGTCGGGGGTTGCCGATCGGGCGATGATCCCGGTGGAGAATTCGATCGCCGGCCGGGTGGCGGATATCCATCACCTACTGCCGGATTCGGGCCTGTTCTTGGTGGGGGAGTGCTTTCTGCCGATCCACTTCCAGCTACTCGGCGTGCCGGGTGCCTCGCTCGATGACATCACGACCGTGCGCAGCCATGTGCACGCCTTCTGGCAGTGTCGCCGGATTCTGACCGAGCATGGCTGGGCCGCCGCTGTGGCCGATGACACCGCTGGGGCCGCTCGAGAGGTTGCCGAGGCCGGTGTCAGGACCATCGCCGCGCTCGCCCCGAGACTGGCCGCGGAGCTCTACCACCTTGAGATTCTCGCCGCGGACGTGGAGGACGAGCACAGCAATACCACGCGCTTCCTGGTGCTCGCCCGCGAGCCCAGGCAGCAGGAGATGACCGAGGCCCCAATGATCACCACGTTTGTCTTCCGAGTGCGCAACATCCCCGCGGCTCTCTACAAGGCGCTGGGCGGCTTCGCCACGAACGGGGTCAACATGACGAAGTTGGAGAGCTACCAATTGGGCGGCTCCTTTTCCGCGACCCAGTTCTATGCCGACGTTGAGGGTCATCCAGATGGCAGGCCGCTGGCCCTCGCGTTGGAGGAGCTCGCCTTCTTCTGCGAGGATCTGCGCATCCTCGGGACGTACCCGGCAAGTCCGTTTCGAGCGGCGTCGGCGTGATTCAGCCGCGGAGGCGGTGACGGTTGTGATTCCGTCGGTCAGCCGGTCCGGCGCGTGATCATTCGCGCGACGCCCCGTCTCCGTGCCGTGACCGCCACAGCGCGATTCCGTCCAGGATTCCGTGTCCGGTTCCGCCCAGCAACTGCCACGCCCGGGTGATGCCAATGGCATAGAAGGCGAGACTGAGGCTGGCGAGTGTGGCGAGAATTCCGGTGTCGGTGTCACCAGAGGCCAGCTGAATGCCGAGCACCAACTGCCAGACGAAGAAGCCCAATGAGAGCAGCCGGTGCCACATCCACCTGAGCCCTGGCCGTCGGACTTCCAAGATTGTTATCCCCGCGAAGACCACCGTCCCGATGATTCCGACGCCCGCCATCAGTGGCACCACTACGGCCAAGGAATTGGCGGGGATCAGGGCGGCCAGCGCGACGAACAGCGTGTTGATCAACACGAGATACGCGCCGGCTGCTGATTCCTGAGCACGGATCGGCGCGGAACTCTGCACGATGCGTTCCGGGGCCACCGCCGAGGCGACGAATAGCAGCCCGATCAACGCCCCACTGACACCCGCCGACGCAACGAAGAAGTCGTGGAACTCCTCCGGGACACCCTCCATGTTGCCGAAACTACTCCGGCCGTGGGGGAATCGGGGCCAGTCGCTGGTACGCGCCTTGATCGAAGCCCTCAGCGGGGACTGACGGGCCGGTCGGTCAGGAAGCCCGCACGATCCTTGGCGACCACCCCGTCCTTGATCACGAGCAGGATATTGGCTGGGTCGCCGAGCAGCTGAATGTTGGACAACGGATTGCCGTCCGACACGACTATGTCGGCGCGCTTGCCGGCTTCCAGCGTCCCGACCAGGTGGTCCAATTGACACAGCTCGGCGGAATGGCGGGTGGCCGCAACGATCGCCTGCATTGAGGTCAAGCCATTGTCGACCAGCAACCCAAGCTCGCGAAGGTTGTGCCCGTGTTCCGGCGCCGCACCAGCATCTGTGCCGGCAGCAATCTTCACCCCCGCTGCCACTGCGGCTGGGAAATTCGTCCGAGCTTTGCCCTGCCAGAGAGCCTTCTTGGCCAACGCCACCGGTCCCGCGGACGGGTCCAGCGAACCCATGACCTCCGACAGGGTTGGCACCAGAAACGTGCCCTCGTCAACCATTTGGGCACGCTGCTCCGTGGTCAGATCGTAGCCGTGTTCGATCGAGTCGACGCCACCGTCCAAGGCGTTCTGAATCCCCCTTCGACCTTGGGCATGGGCCGCCACATGGACGCCACCACGCCTGGACCGAGCCTCCTCTACCACCGCACGGATCTCCGCCACACTCATACCCACATCGTCCGGCCGATCGGTGGGTGTCAACACTCCGCCAGTGGCGGCGATCTTCACCACGTCGGCGCCGGCCTGCAGGATTCGACGCGTCATGGCCCGCACCTGGTCCTCGCCATCCGCTACCGCAGGGAAACAGCCTGGTGACTGCAAATAGGGCAGGACATTGATGCCGCTGAGTTGAGTCATGTCGCCGTGACCGCCGGTGCTGGAGACAATCCCAACCGAAAGCACGAGCCGAGGCCCGGCGATCACCCCAGCGTCGATCGCCATTCGGAATCCGACATCGACACCCATGAGATCACGGGCGGAGGTCACCCCGGCCTCGAGCGTGGTCCGCATTCGCTCGGCGATCTGAAACACCTTCAGTGAGGCCGGCAGGGCCATCGTCAAGCCGATGTCTGCCGCCCCTCCTGGCAGGCAGAAGTGCACGTGACAATCGAAGAAGCCTGGCAGGATGGCGTTTCCGCCGACGTTCACGGTGGTCGTCCCGCTCGCCACCTCCGGCGCCAGACTGTCGGGTCCTGCATAGGTTATCGCGCCCTCCGAATCGACCTGGACGGATGCTGCGCGGATCGGCTCGGCACCCGTGCCGTCGATCAGCAGACCATTCGTCAGCGCCAGCGCTGTGTGCGCTGCGCGGACCGAGCCGGTCATCTCTTCGGCACCGGGAGACGCGGGAACGGCGCTGCCGCCTCGAGTTCGTAGGCGAGCTGGAGCAGGGACGCCTCGGATCCGAACGGCCCACCGAGGTGGATTCCGATCGGGGTGCCTTCGGCGCTGGTACCGGCCGGAACTGCGATGCCCGGGGCTCCGGCCACGTTCTGGGCCGCCGTGAAGGAGGCGTAGCGCAGCAGTCGGACGATGTGGGTGCGCGGGTCGATATCGGGGGAGAGATATCCGATGGGTACCGGCGGCGCGGCCAGCACCGGAGAGAGAATGACATCGCAGTCGGCAAACATCGCGGCGTAAGTCTGGGGGAACGCCCGCAACCGCCGGAGCATGCTCGGCACTCCGGTGACCATCGTTCGGCAGTAGTCCGCGAGGCCTTTGGTCAGGGGTTCAAGCTGGTCGCCATCCCAGCCCGGTCCGAACATCCGGCCACCCGCCAACTGCAGGAGGGCGGCAAGTGCGGCCCAGTAGCGCAGGAAGTCCCGTCCGAACTGTTCCGGCAGGGCCAACGTGGTCGGCTCAACGTGGTGTCCGAGGTCCGCCAAGAGTCCACCCGTACGCCGCACAGCGGCGACCACTTCGGCATCGACCTGCTGCACCGGGACACCCTGGGTGACCATCGCGACACGCAGTCGGCGTTTGCCTGGCCCGCGCACATGCCCGATCGGCGGGAGCCCCGCCATGGGTCGCTCGAGCAGGCTATAGAGCAACGCCGTGTCGCGCACTGTTCGGGTCACAACCCCCTCGGACGCGATGGAGACCGGTAGGAACTTCTCGGACTCGGCGTCGGTGACGCGCCCGCGGGAGACTTTGAGACCCACCAGGCCGCAGCAACTGGCGGGGATCCGGATGGATCCGCCGCCGTCGTTGGCGTGAGCCACCGGCACCGCGCCGGCGGCTACCAGCGCCGCGGACCCACCTGAGGACCCGCCGGTGGACCGGTCAAGACGCCAGGGGTTGCGGGTAGGTCCGGTCAGTAGCGGCTCGGTGGAGGCCGTCAGGCCGAACTCGGGAAGGGTGGATTTGGCGAGGAACGCCAACCCGGTCGCCTTGAGGTCCGAGGTGAAGGCGCTGTCCTTGGTGTGCACCCGGTCCGGAACGGCTCGGCTACCTTCCCTGGTCGCGTATCCGGCTAGGTCCAGGTTGTCCTTGAGCACGGACGGGATACCGGCGAGAGGTCCCGTTCCAGACGGCACCTCGGTGGTGACCACAACCGCGTTGAGCACCTCCTGGGCCTCCCGGAGTCGTTCGCGGGCGGCGTCATACAGTTCCTCAGAACTCACCTCCCGGCGTTCCAGCGCCGCCAGCAGATCGGTCATGTCGCTGTCGCCGAGGGCATCGTCACGCACAGCGGAATAGTTTGTAGCCATAGCTTCAACCTAGTACCGGGGTGGTCGAGGGAACACCTCGACCAACAGGGCACAGCGAGCTGAAAGGGGCAGACATGCGTAACCGGTGGGCGGTCTGTCTGATGCTGTCGGGAAGCCTGGTCGTCGGGGCATGTGGAGCAACGGACACCGCTTCGGCGCCGACGAGGTCCACCGTCAGCGCAGCTCAGTCGGCTCCCGACGGCAGCCCGTCGGCCGGCGGGAGCCCAGCGGTGGTGCTGGTATCCGGTCTGGCGACCCAGACCCCCTTCACTACCACCACAGCCAAATGCGCCAGCGGCCTCTCGGCAGGGAACTCCGTCTCCGCCCTGCGGGACAGCCTCATCGCTGCCGGAAACCAGGTCTACACAGCGCCGGCGCAGATCGGACCGGGCGAGGTGACATCAACCGTCGGGATCGGACCCTCCAGCGACTGCCCAACGCCGCTGCCGGCCACATTGACGATCGACACCACCGCGGGGATTGATCAAGGCGGAGAACACCTGGCGGCCTTCCTCAACTACCTGCACACACAGCACGGAGTCACGGCCGTGCAGCTCGTCTCCCACTCCATGGGCGGGCTGTTCTCGCGCTCAGCGATCGGGCAGATCGGCCCGCGACCTGGTGGGCTCGAAATCCGATCCCTCACTGCCCTGAGCACACCCTGGACGGGCGCCTTCCCGGCCGACTACGCCGAGGGGAAACTTCCACTGTCCGCGTGCGCTGGCGAGAGGACGTGCCTGCAGGTGATGACCGACTACAAAGCGAAGCTCAGCGACGTGGAGGGTCCACAGGGTGCGGCCAACGCGATCGGGACGTCGGATCTGCAGGGCCCGACCGGGTGGAATGTTGCCCAAGGCACAGACCTCGCCGACATCCCAGTGACGTTGATCGGCGGGGATCACTTTGCCCGGTCTGGCGGCAGCCCGAAGGTCTGGCCCAATGACGGAATCGTATCCGCGTCCAGTGCCCTCGCGAGGGGTATCGATGGGGCTCCGCTGAGAGTTCGGGCTTGCCTGCTGAGGCCCGACGTCCACACCATCGGGATGGCGGCGGAGTTGGGTCTGCCATGGACCTCGTCGATTACCTGGGATCCAGTGGTCCTCGCGGCGGTGGCCGCTGCTGTCCGCGCCGGCGACTCGGGGACTCCGACGGCAGATGGTGCCACCGACTGCTGAGATGATGCGGCCATGGACGTGCACAAGGACCCAGACGAACACTTCATCGAGCGGTTAAGTCTGGAGCGCGTTGATCGGGACATCTTCACTGGGCAGTGCCATGCGGGCGCCCCGCTGCGGGCGTTCGGAGGGCAGGTGGCGGCCCAGGCATTGATCGCCGCCGGAAGGACCGTGGAGGAACCCGATCGCGCCGTGCACTCGTTGCACGGCTATTTCCTGCGAGCCGGTCGAACGAACGATCCGATCGTCTACCTGGTGGAGAGGGTGCGGGATGGCAGGTCATTTAGCACCCGGCGGGTGAAGGCGATCCAATACGGCGAGACCATCTTCACGATGTCGGCATCCTTCGCGATCGACGAGCCGACGCTGAGTCATCAGGCGGCCGCGCCTGACGTGCCCGGTCCAGACGAGGTGCCTGACTTCGACCTACTCGATGATGACGAAAGCGGGCCTAGGACCCGGGATCAAGGATTTCCTGCCCACGCCCTGCTGCAGCGAAAACTTGTCGACACTGAGGTGGTGGCGCAGGCCACCGGCGGGACGGCCACCCGGGTTGCCTGGACCCGCGTGACCGAGAAGCTCCCCGATGACCCGCTGATCCACGTCTGTGCCTTGACCTACTTCTCCGATCTGACTCTGATCGGAGCCATTCTGGAACCTCACGGCGGCAGAGCGGTCCACCAAGAGTTGGACCTTGCTTCGCTCGATCACGCGATGTGGTTCCACGCGCCGTTCCGCGCCGATGAATGGACGATGTTCGTGTTGGACTCGCCGGTGGCCTCGCGCGGACACGGATTGGCCCGAGGGGAGTTCTACCGGGCCGACGGCACCTTGATCGCCTCCGTGGTCCAGGAAGCGCTGCTGCGGCGCCGGCCCACCTGATCGCCGGCGTTCGGTCGCGGCTCAGCCCCGGGCGGCTAGGGCGCGGTCGATGTGCTGCGCCAGGACGGGCTTCGGTTGGGCACCGACTACTCGATCAACCGTCCGCCCCTGGTCCAGTAGGACCAGAGTGGGAATGCTCTGAGCCTGATAGGTAGACGCAGCGTTGGGGGACTCGTCGACGTTGACCTTGACGACTTTGATTCGGCCGGCATATTCCTGGGCCAGTTGTTCAAGGACCGGGGCCACCATCCGACACGGCCCGCACCACGGCGCCCACAGGTCCAGCAGCACGAGCGCCGGAGTCCCGAGCGTGGCACCGAGGGTCACGTCGTCAGCCGATACCAGCCACGGCAGGTCCGCCTTGCAGTGCGCGCACCTGGGTCGACCGGTGGCGGTCGTCGGAATGCGGTTCTTGCGGCCGCAGCCTGGACACACGGCAATCGTGGAGTTGGTCATGCCCGGCTCTCCACTACTTGGGCGGCGACGAGGGCGGGGGTCGGCCGCCGGTGTATTTCGCCTTGACCGGCGGCCGTGTTGCGCCAGGTGCTCCAGCCGCCGTCCAGATTCTTGGCGGTGACACCGTGGGCAGCCAACAGTTGGGTGGCGACATGAGCCCGCTGGCCGACCGCGCAGTAGACGATCCAGTCGTGCCCGGACAGCTCCTCGATCCGCCCTCGAAGGTCGTCGACGGGGATATTGACGGCACCCGGGATGGCCCCCTCGGCGAACTCCTCGGCGGTCCGTACGTCGAGGAGTTGCCAACCTTCCTCGCCTAGGATGTCGAGCTCGGACCAGTCGGCGCTGGCGGACAGGCCGGTGAGGCGGTTCTCGGCGATGTAGCCCAACTGGTTGATCGGATCCTTGGCGGAACCGTATGGCGGGGCGTAGGCGAGCTCAAGGTCGATCAGGTCTGTGGCCGTCAGCCCGGCACGCATCGCGGTGGCGAGCACATCGATGCGCTTGTCCGCACCGTCGCGCCCCACCGCTTGGGCGCCGAGAATGGCGCCGCTGTCGGGATCAACGAGCAGCTTTAGGGCCAGCGTGGTGGCGCCCGGGTAATACCCGGCGTGGTCGTTCGCGTGGGTGTGGATGGAGAGGTAGTCCCTCCCCGCCAGCCGGAGGCGTTTCTCATTCCATCCGGTGGTGGCAGCGGTGAAGCTGAACACCTTGACGATGGCAGTGCCCTGCGAGGGTAGGACCGAGCGAGCGATACCGACGATGTCGTCCGCAGCCCTGCGACCCTGCCGGTTGGCGATGTTCGCCAGTGGGGTCAGCGTCGGCGCCCCGTCGACCAGGTCGGCCTTCTCCACAGCATCACCGACTGCCCAGATGTGCGGATCCTCGGTGCGCTGCCGATCGTCGACGACGATCCCGCCGCGTGCCCCGAGAGTCAATCCGGCGGCGGCGGCCAGCCGAGCGTCGGGGCGCACTCCGATCGCGAAGACCACAACGTCTGCCGCCAGCTGCCGACCGTCGTCCAGCTGCACACTCACGTCATCGATGGACGTGACTGAGTGTCCAAGTTCCAGCCCGACGCCGTGCCGGCGCAGTTCCCGTTCGAGCGGCCTGGCCAGCTCCGGATCCAACGGCGCCAGTACCTGATCGGATAGCTCAACGAGGGTGACCCTTTTGCCTGCCTCCACCAGGTTCTCGGCCGCCTCGAGGCCGATGAAGCCACCGCCCACGACGACCACGTCCCGGGCGTGCGTCAGCTGCTCGACCATCCGGTCGAGGTCTTCGATGTCGCGCAGCACCAAGCCCCGGTCAGCGCCAGGTATCGGGGGCACGATTGGCGCGGCGCCCGGGGAGAGGATCAGCGCGTCGTACTCCTGCTGATAGTCCCGGCCCGTATCGAGATCACGGACCAGCACCGATCGCGCCTCGCGGTCGATCGAGAGAACCTCGTTACGGACTCGGACATCGAGTTGGAAGCGCTCCCGAAGGCTTTCCGGGGTCTGCAGCAGCAGATCCGCACGATCCGGGATGGTCGAGGACAGGTGGTAGGGCAGCCCGCAGTTGGCGAATGACACGTAACCGCTGCGTTCCAGCACGATGATCTGCCACGACTCCGAGAGTCGCCGCAGTCGCGCGGCCGCCGAGGCGCCACCGGCTACCCCGCCCACGATCACAACGGTCTTGAGCTCTGTCACTTCCAGTCCTCCATCGTGTACTGATCCGGCGAATTCGGCCTTACCCGAGTGGGCTACTTCTTGGAGCCCCAGCCGAATAGGGTCCGCTTGGCTGGCTTTCCGCCGTTGCACTTGCAGCGCTCGCGGCTCGGGACGCCGCGCATCACATCGTTGACGTGCTGGCCACAGCCCGCGTAGGTGGCCTTGTTGCATGTCCTGCAGTTTGCTGGTCGGCACATCTGTGTTCTTCTCCTTGGTGAGGGTGAGGGTGAGGGTGAGGGTGAGGGTGAGGGTGAGGGTGAGGGTGAGATCTGAGGTCTGGCCGGCGCACAGGCTGGGCGTGACTCGACCTTGCCGGGTGTCGAATCAGAAGTCAGGAAAGCGAGAGGAAGAGCTTCTCCAAGTCGGCCAGTTCGGCGGCGGCTTGTGCGTCGGGGCTATTGGTGCAGTCGCGGAGTCCGCCGGCAATAATCGCGAAACCAGCTTTGTCCAACGCCTTGGAGACTGCCGCCACCTGTGGGACCACGTTCCGACAGGTCTGGCCTTCCTCGATCATTCGGATTACGCCACCGAGTTGGCCCTGAGCGCGGCGTAGCCGGTTCAGGATTCGGGTGGTGTCCGGGTCAGGCGCGACTTTGCCGAGAGCGGTTCCTGCCGGTGCTGCTGTGGGCTCACCGGCGGCAGTCACAGAGGTTCTCCTTAGGGAACATGGCGAACAACTGCTCCACGTGCATGCCGCAACCGGAGTAGGTGATCTTGTTGCATTGATGGCAGATGGCAGGACTGCACATTGCGAATGGTCTCCCTCGTCGATTTCGTTCACTCAGAATACCAGGGGGGGTATCCAAATACTAGGGGGGGTATTGTTCTCGGCATGAGCACGGCGACGCCTCCCGGCGGCCCAACCCGAGCACCGCGGGTTCCGCTGGAGTCTCTACCGGACCAGGTCACTCTGCTCGCCCGCGAGGTGCCGCTGGGCGGGCCCAGGGCGCTACTCGTGCGACGTACCCTGCCGCACCGCGACTTGAGGACCATTGGGGCTTGGTGTTTCGTCGACGACTACGGTCCCGCGGTCACCTCCACCACTCCGATGACCGTGCCCCCGCACCCACACATGGGCTTGCAAACGGTCTCGTGGCTGCTGGCGGGGGAAGTGGCGCATCTCGACTCGATCGGTGGCCGCGCCACGGCACGACCCGGCGGAGTGAACGTGATGACCGCGGGCAGTGGGATCGCGCACTCGGAGTACTCGGTCGGCGATGGCCTGCTGCGCGGCGTGCAGTTGTGGGTCGCGCTCCCGGAGGCCTACCGGGACACTGCTCCCGCCTTCCACCCGATACCGCAGTTGCCGGCTAGCGAACTGTCCGGTGGCGTAAGGGTCACGGTCGTTGTCGGAGAGTTCGTCGGGGCGGCATCGCCCGCACCGTCGTTCTCGCCACTGGTCGGGGTCGGTCTGCGGACGGATGGCTCGGCCCGAACTGAACTACCCCTGCGCCCCGACTTCGAGTACGGGTTCCTGGCCCTCTCCGAGGGTTGGAGTGTCGACGGTCAGGGCGTGCCCGCTGGCAGTCTGCGCTACCTGGGAGCGGGCTCGACGCGGTCTTCGGTCGTCGCAACCGGTCCGGGCGACGCCCTGTTGATCGGTGGCGAGCCCATGGTCGAGGAACTGCTCATGTGGTGGAACTTCGTCGGCCGTAGCCATCAGGAGATCGAGCAAGCCCGGGCCGAGTGGGCCAACGGGGAGCGGTTCGGGACTGTGGTCGGCGACGACAGCCTGCCACTGGTCGCACCGGAGCTACCCAACGCAACCATGCGGGCTC
Organism: Actinomycetota bacterium; assembly: GCA_030837445.1. Lineage (GTDB taxonomy): Bacteria > Actinomycetota > Actinomycetes > S36-B12 > UBA10799 > JACJWR01. The sequence continues at coordinate 969 of JAUPKM010000328.1, read as the reverse complement.
GACCTGGAAGACCCCGGCGGGCTCGACCTAGATGACCGGATCACGCCCGGGAGCGAGCGGGCTGCTGATCAGTTTGGCGCCACGGAGTTGCCCAGCAGGGTGTTGCCGACCCCGGCGTTGATGATGGCCGGGCCGACGTTGGGGAGCCGCCGACCGACGCGATCGAGGCCGACGTAGTTGTTCACGACCAGGTTGCCGTGGGTCCCCCTGCCCAGCCCGACGCCGAACCCGTTGTTGCCACTGATCAGATTCGACGGCGTTCGGATCTCACCACGAGTCCCGACCTTGCCGGCGCGATTCTGACCGCCCCGGGCCTGACTGACCGGCGATCCGATCGTGTTGTCATGCGCCTGCCCGGCGAGCAACACGCCGCCTCGACCGTTGCTCAACCGAGTCATTCCGAACACGGCCGTTCCGATGTAGGTGTCGAGAACCTGATTGTCGTGGGCCGAATCGACGATGGCGATCCCATAGCCGGCATTGCCGGAGAACAGGTTCTGCGGGATCACCGAACGCCGGGTGCCTCCGATCGTGTTGTGGTGAGCGCTGCCGCCGATGACGAGGCCGTGGCCGCCGTTCGGCAACTTCGTGCGGCCATTGGTCGTCAGGCCGACGATGTTCGGGTCGACTGTCACACCGGTGGCCCGCCCGAACAACTCGATGCCATTTCCGGTATTACCGGAGAACACATTGGTGCGCGCCAGGTTATTGCCGCCCGTTGATGTGACCAGTAATCCGGCGCGCCCGTTGGGGGCGGCCCCCTTGAAGGCCAGCAGTCCGCCGAAGGTATTGAAGGTGATGAAACCGTTCACCTTGTCGCGGACCTCGATGCCGTTCCTGGTGTTTCCCGACACGACGTTTCCGAGTGGGATCACGCCGCCGACCTGGACGTTCGTCGAGGTCCCGTCGACCAGGATGCCGTCGAGTCTGTTCGCCACGACGGTGGTGTTGTTTGCGCCGACTCCGAAG
>JAUPKM010000041.1 GCA_030837445.1 Actinomycetota bacterium | reverse complement strand
GCGACAGCTGCAGCACACAGGTTGGATGCACAACCGGGTCCGGATGGTGGTGGCCTCGTTCCTTGTCAAAGACTTGCTCATCCCCTGGTGGCGTGGCGCCGACTGGTTCATGCGCTGCCTGACCGATGGCGACTTGGCGAACAACTCCCAGGGCTGGCAATGGGTGGCTGGCTGTGGCACCGATGCAGCCCCCTACTTCCGAGTTTTCAATCCCGTTACCCAGGGACGGAAGTTCGACCCCGAAGGCGACTACGTCCGGCGGTACCTGCCGGAGTTGTCCCAGGTCGCCGGCCCAGCGGTACATGAACCCTGGCAACTTCCGACCCCTCCCCCCGACTACCCAGGCCCGATGGTCGATCACCGGTTGGCCCGCGCAGAGGCCCTCAGTCGTTACGCGGCTCTGCGAGCGGCGACCTGATCCGGATAGCTCCACCGAACCCAGCTCCGCACGAGTCAGCCGTCAATCCAGCCTTCCAACACGACTGTGACAACGTCGTCCACACTCGTACCGCGAGCCTTGGCATTGCGGCGCAGTTCCTGCCGCACCTCCTTGGGCACCTTCACCCGAAGATCGACCCGACGTTCGTGCCGCTTGCGCTGACCCTTCTTGGCCTTTGTCTCAGCCTCGGCCTTCTTGCCCTGGCCCTTTTTCACCCCTGCCTTCGGAGCCCCTGCCTTCGGAGTCCCGGTCTTTGGAGCCTTCTTTCCGGCCGCCTTTCGTTTCGGCGCCTTCCGGAGGACGTCGGAGGTGGACCCACCGATACCCAACACCGGCCTGAGTTCCGCAACCGGACGGATCGGGATCGTGGCCGACTTCACGACTGCCGGGCCAACGCTGGCACCATCACTCACCACGGGTGCTGCTGGATGCACGGTGGCGTCAGGCGCCTTGCGCAGGGCCCTCCTCGGGCTGGGATTGGCCGTCACAGTTCCTCCTTGGTTCCAGGGGCGGTAGACGTGGAAAGCACCAGGTCGAGCAAGGTGTCAAAGACCGCGCTGGCCTGCCGGGCGCTGGTGCTTCGCCACCGTTGGACCGGCATGCAGGTGCCCTGGGCCTGTTGAATGGCGGTCCGGTCGGGGATCGGAGGCAATACCGAGGCGCCGAAGGCCTCCCGCAGCTCACCCATCCGGAACTCATGTTCCGCGAACCGCTTGCGCACCCTCGTGGCAAGAATTCCGACCAGCCGTAACTCCGGGCGACCAGAATTCTGCGCGACCGCGACCGCCTCCACGGCTTGCGCCGCCCCTTGCACGGCGAAGAAGGAGGGTTCGGTCACGACAAGCGCGCTGGTCGAGGCGTAGAGGGCGTTTCGAGTGAGTTCGCCTAGGTTGGGCGGACAGTCGAGCAGTACCAATTCGTATCCCGTGGCGACGCCGGTCAGGCTCGTCCGCAATCGCTGCTCGGAACCGGGGTACGACTCCGCGGCGCGATGCTCCAGTGCCCGCTCGGACGGCACCAGGTGCACATCTTCACCCCAGCAGGAGGCGACGACAGCATCACCGGCCACCCCCGGTCGACCGTCATGCAGTACGTCGGACAGTGAATACGGCGCTGCTTCCGGGTCCAGCGCAGCGGTGGCGTTGGCCTGCGGATCGACATCCACGACCAACGTCGAGATGCCTCGTTCAAGCGCCGCGCCGGCTAATCCAAGCACGACGGAAGTCTTTCCCACCCCACCCTTCAACGACAGCACAGACAACACCTGCGTTGTTATCGGTGCACGTTCGGCTGCAGCGGGAGCAGGAAGTTGCGACCGGCGTCCCATCGGACGATTCTTGCAGAGCGGAGCGTGATACCCACCCATTCCAGCGCTGCGCGTCTGATCAGGGGGAGATGCGCTGCAGCTGCCAATCCGCAGGCCGGTCGAGGGCTGCGGTGCCGTCGTTGGCCGTGAAACGCAGCCGGTCGTGCAGCCTCGACTCCCTGCCGTGCCAGAACTCGACCGTCGTCGCGACCACCAGGTAGCCGCCCCAGAAGTCCGGCACCGCGGGCTCCACTCCGGCCGGCCATCGAGCTGCCAACTCTTGATATCGAGACTCCAACACGGCCCGATTCGGGATCACCTCCGACTGCCGGGACGCCCATGCCGCGAGTTGGGAACCCTTCGGGCGAGAGCGGAAGTACGCCTCACTCTCCGCTCCGGAGACCCGCTGCGAGACGCCGGTGACCGTCACCTGCCGGTGCAGCGGGTACCAGGGAAAGCAGAGCGAGACGTGCGGATTGACCGCCATCTGTTCCGCCTTCCTCGAGTGATAGTTCGTGAAGAAGACGAATCCCCGTTCGTCGAAACCCTTCAGCAGCACCATCCTGGTGGTCGGCCGACCAGCTGCGTCTACCGTCGCCAGAACCATCGCATTGGGTTCCGGGATATCGCTGGCCGCAGCGTCCTGCCACCACTGCCGAAACTGGGTCAATGGATCTCCGGCCAACCCCTCCTCGCCGAGTTGACCGGAGTCATAGGACACCCGAACGTCTGCCAGGTTTGGGGGCTCCCACAGACTCATACCCCTATGGTGGCCCAATCCGGTCCCGGCCGCCCACCGTGAAGGGGCGGCCCCGCGCGTACCACGTGAACCGGCGGATAGGGTGGGCGCGTCCAATGACGTTGCTCGGGATGTGCCCGGAGAGATGGTCCGCTCCGAAGGTGTCGGTCCCCAGGTGGAATGTAGGAGTTCAGATGTCTGACTTCATGCCGGGGTTGGAAGGCGTTATCGCCTTCGAGACCGAGATTGCCGAACCCGACAAGGAAGGCAGTTCTCTCCGCTACCGCGGCGTCGACATCGAAGATCTGGTCGGCCGGGTGTCGTTCGGCAACGTCTGGAGTCTGCTCGTCAACAACGAATTCAGTGCTGGCATGCGCCCCGCAGAGCCCTTTCCCATCCCGGTGCACTCCGGTGATGTCCGGGTCGACGTGCAATCTGCGATCGCGATGCTCGCGCCGGCCTGGGGGCTGCAGTCGCTACTCGACATCGATGACGACACGGCCGAGGAGAATCTCGCACACGTGTCGGTGATGGCCATGTCGTTCGTGGCTCAGGCTGCTCGAGGGCTTGGCCAGCCGATGGTTCCGCAGGCACAGATCGACCGGGCCCAGACGATCGTCGAACGGTTCATGGTGCGCTGGCGCGCTGAACCCGATCCGCGCCACGTGCAGGCGGTGGACGCCTACTTCGTGTCGGCCGCGGAACACGGCATGAACGCCTCTACGTTCACCGCTCGGGTGATCGCCTCGACCGGGGCCGATGTTGCTGCTGCAATTTCCGGGGCGATCGGCGCGATGAGCGGCCCGTTGCACGGCGGTGCGCCGTCCCGGGTGCTGGGAATGATCGAGGAGATCGAACGCACCGGCGATGCCGACGGATACGTCAGCGCCGTACTGGACCGCGGCGACCGGTTGATGGGTTTCGGTCACCGCGTCTACCGGGCGCAGGATCCGCGCGCCCGAGTGCTGCGACGGACCGCAAAGGAGCTTGATGCTCCTCGATATGAAGTGGCCCTCGCGCTCGAAGAGGCCGCCCTGGCACAGCTCAGAGACCGTCGACCGGACCGGGTGCTGGAAACCAACGTGGAGTTCTGGGCGGCGATAGTGCTGGACTTCGCCGAGGTTCCGGCCCACATGTTCACCTCGATGTTCACCTGCGCCCGACTCGCCGGCTGGAGTGCGCACATCCTGGAGCAGAAGCGCACCGGCAGACTCATCCGGCCCAGCGCGCGCTACGTCGGTCCCGGCCCACGGCCACCGGAGGACGTACCGGGTTGGGATCCGATCGAGGTTGCCCCCTCCGGCTACGTCGCCTGAACTGCGACCTCGTAGCCTGGAGGGGTGACCGATACCCCTGATTTGCGCATCCCGACCGACCTCAAACCGAAGGACGGCCGGTTCGGCGCCGGTCCCTCCAAGGTGCGCCCCGAACAGGTAAGCGCGCTCGCGGCGGTGGCTGACAGCTATCTCGGCACATCGCACCGGAAGCCGACGGTCAAATCCCAGGTGAAGCGGGTCCGCGAGGGAATCGCCACTCTGTTCGATCTGCCCGAGGGCTACGAGGTCGTGCTGGGCAACGGCGGCG
>JAUPKM010000040.1 GCA_030837445.1 Actinomycetota bacterium | reverse complement strand
CGGGCCGCGGCGTACACGATCCCGTCCTACGAGGATCAGTACTACAGCCCGGACTTCGGTCAGGCCACCGGCGCGGCGGTGCCGCTGGATGACTACGGTTACAGCGACTACCGCTAAGCGGTAACTGCCAGAGGAAGAGCCCCCGCAAGGGGGCTTTTCTTTTGTCACACCCATGCGCGAACAGACACGAGATCGCACGCTCGGCCCCGACTTTGTGCGAGTTTGTGTCTGTTCACCGGAGAGGGGTTGAGATTGTGAGTGTTGCGGTGATCGGCCAGGGCTATGTCGGGGGCACCCTCACCACGGTTCTCTCCGAACGCGGCGAGCGGGTGCTGGTATTCGACCGGATCGGCAAGCGCGCCGAAGGCGGAGTCGACGAGTTCGACGGCCGCGGCCGGCCCGCCACCCTCACCGACTTCGTCCAGGCATGCGAGGCGACCGACGGGTTCACCGGCATCTTCTTCGTCTGCGTGCCGACGCCGATGTACGCGGATGGGACCGCCGACGTCTCGGTCGTCGAGGAGGTGCTGGCCGGCATCTGCGACAGCCCGGTTCGCGCCGACTCCCCGGACCGCATCGCGGTGCTCAAGTCGACGGTCCCGCCTGGCTCGGTCCAGCGCTGGAACGCCCGCTTCGGAAGGGCCGACGGCGGGGGCCTGCACACCGTCTTCAACCCCGAGTTCCTCACCGAGGCAAACGCTCTTACTGACATGCGCAGCCAGGATCGGGTCGTCCTCGGCGGCCCACGGCCGTACATCAACGAGGTGCGCAACCTCTACCGGCGGTTGTTTCCGAAGATGGCGATCATCAAGACCAGTTCCAGTACCGCGGAGATGGTCAAGTACGTGACGAACTGCATGCTCGCGGTGAAGGTGTCCTTCGCCAACGAGATGGCGCAGATCTGCGAGGCGTTGGACGCCAACGGTCTCGACATCGACTACGACAAGGTGATCGAGTACGCGACGTTCGACCGCCGACTGGGCGACACGCACTGGGCGGTGCCCGGCCCGGTGCCCACCCAGGACGGCCGGTTCGTTCGCGGGTTCGGCGGGCACTGCCTGCCGAAGGACATCAACGCGCTCATCAGCGTGGCCCGCGACTGCGGGGTCGATCCGACGGTGTTGGCGGCGGCCTGGCAGAAGAATCTCGAGGTGCGCGCGCCACAGGATCGCGACTGGGCGCGGCAGGTGGGCCGGGCCATGAGCGTGACGCGCACCGGGAAGGACTGACCGAGGCGAGCGCTTCCAGGGTTTACATCGTCTGTCCGCGTTCTATACCGACGGCACCGGAGACCATCGGCGCTGACGCCTCGATGCACTACCTGCCGTTTGACAAGCGATGGTCAGGCCCTTCGGCACGAGGCTATTCGGCGGGGTCAGCCGGCGTCGTCCACGCCGTTCAGAAGACCGACGATGAGTTTGCCAGAGCCCTGTTCTGACCCTGCCGGGCACCCCGGCCAGGATTGAACGGGGTTGGGTCCTGAACCAATCTGAGGCGCGATGAGCGCGCTGAGAGAAACATTAGGGCAACCTGAGAAGGGCTGCCTGGCGATGTCGTCGGGACCGGCTCGGCGATGCCTGAGAGTCGCCTTAGAGTGCCCTGGAGCAGGGCATTTAGTGGGCGGCGGACCCTTGACTGGTGTCATGGGCGTGGTGCTGGCAAATGTCAGGAGCTAACTCAAATCACTTCCAGTTGCAACTACCATGTAGTTGCGATTGCAAGTTTCCTGAATTTGAACGGCAGCGGAGGTAGCTGACCGTCTGCCCCGTCGTGTTAAGTTCACTGGGCCTGCAAACCCGCAGGTCTGTCAAATTGGTTGTGGGGAGCCCGCACGTGTCAAAAGATCGCAACACCAAGTCGAGTGGAAAGAAAGTCTCTCTCCGCTCCCTATTGATTGCCGGTGCCGGCGGTGTGTCGGCAATCGGCGCAGGCCTCGGCCTGTTCGCACCGACCGCCCTCTCTGCGGTCCAGGCGTCCGCTCCGCTCGAGGTGGAGCTGCGCAACTTCGAGTTTCCGCTCGACACCACAGAATCCGATCCCTTCTGGCTCGACGGCAACAGCCTCGTCGGCGACTCCGGTGACGCGACCCAAGCCATCACCGCCTCGGCCGCCGTCGGCGGTGCCTGCGGTTTGATCTGCAACGGCCAGAGCGGGGCGGCCGGGACCGGCGCTGACGGCCAGAGCGGTGGTCTGCTGTGGGGCGACGGCGGTAACGGCGGATCCGCGACCGTCGGTGACGGCGGTGACGGCGGTAACGGCGGCCTGCTGGCCGGGGCCGGCGGCAACGGCGGCAACGGCGGTCTCAACGGAGACGGCGGCAACGGCGGTAACGGCGGCCTGTTCGCTTGGTTCTCCAACGGCGGTAACGGCGGTAACGGCGGCTTCGGCGCGGAGGGCGACGACGGTGCCTGGGGTGCCTCCGGTAACCCTGGGGCCTGGGGCAACGGCGGCGGCTTCGCCCCGACCGGCGCGTCCGGTGCCCGCGGCGCGTCCGGCGCCTCGGCCGCCCCCGGCTCCTCCGGTGCCTGGGGCGCTTCCGGTGACATCGGCACGGCGGGCGGCTGGGGTGCCTCCGGCACGACCGGCGCGTCCGGCGCGTCCGGCGCCGGCAGCGGCGCGTCCGGCGTCGGCGCCTCCGGTGCCAGTGGCTCCTCCGGGGCCTCAGGTGGCTCCATCGGCGGCTGGGGTGCCTCCGGCGTCGCTGGCGCTGCGGCGGGCGCCAGCGGCACCAACGGTGATCCCGGCGGTTCCGGTGGCCCAGGTGCATCCGGTAATCGCGGCGCGTCCGGTGAGGCCGGCGGGGCCGGCTCATCCGGCGCACCTGGCAACAACGGCTTCACCGGCGCATCCGGTGGCGCAGGCAGCTGGGGCGGTTGGGGTGCTACCGGCAGCATGGCCCCCACGGGTGCCTCGGGTGCCTCGGGTGGCTGGGGTTCGACTGGCCAGCGCGGCGGTACCGGCGGTGACGGTGGTAGCGCGATCCTGACTGCCGTCAATGGCGGACGTGGCGGTGACGGCAGTAAGGGCGGCACCGGCGGCAACGGCGGCAACGGCGGCAACGCCGGCCTGTTCAGCCTGTTCGGCAGTGGCGGTAACGCGGGTAACGGCGGCGACGGTGGCACCGGCGGTAACGGTGGCACCGGCGGCACCGGTGGCCGCGGCGGTACCGGCGGCCAGGGCGGCATTGGCGGCCAGGGCGGCATTGGCGGCACCGGTGGCACGGGTGGCACCGGCGGTGGCGTCGGCGGCACCGGTGGCACCGGCGGCACGGGCGGTACCGGTGGCACGGGCGGCACCGGTGGCACCGGTGGTACCGGTGGCACGGGTGGTACCGGTGGCAAGGGTGGTACCGGCGGTGTCGGTGGTGTCGGCGCCACGGGTGGCACGGGTGGTACCGGTGGTACCGGTGCCGACAACAGCGCTGCCGGTTACGGCACCGGTGGTGCGGGCGGCCAGGGTGGCATCGGTGGCACGGGTGGTACTGGTGGCACGGGTGGCACGAGTGGCGCAGGCGGTAACGGTGGTCCCGGCGGCACTGGCGGCCAGGGCGGCCAGGGCGGCCTCTCCGGCGCTGGTGGCACCGGCGGTACCGGTGGTACCGGCGGCTACGGCCCCGGTGGCGTCGGCGGTGTCGGTGGCACCGGTGGTACCGGTGGTACCGGCGGCTTCGGCGGCGCCGGTGGCACCGGCGGTCTCGGTGGCTCACTCGGCGGCGCAGGTGGCGCCGGCGGCAAGGCCGGTGTTGCCGGTTCCGGCGGGTTGTTCGGATCCGTCGGTGCGGCCGGTAGCAACGGTAAGGCGGGCGCCAGTGGCGCCACCGGTGCCGCGGGCGCTGACGGGCCCAACGGTGCCGTGGGTGCTAGGGGCCTCGACGGTGCTACCGGCTTCGTCGGTGCTAGCGGGGCGACGGGCGCCAGCCCGGGTGGCTCGGGTGCTCCGGGTTCCTCCGGGCTCAGCGGTGTCGGCGGTGCCGTGGGCGCCTCCGGTTCGCTCGGCGCGTCCGGTACGCTCGGCGCTTCCGGCAATCCCGGCGATAGCGGCAGCGCCGGTTCGGGTGGCAATGCCGGTGCTAACGGTGCCGGTGGCACCACATCCGGCGGCGGAGCCTCGGGTGCCCCCGGTGGTGCCGGCGGTGGCGGTGGCAGCGGCGGCGGCGGCGGCACCGGCGGTGCCGGTGGCGCCGGCAAGGCTGGAGCGGGCGGTGGTGCCGGCGGTGCCGGTGGCGCCGGCGGCCGCGGCGGCGGCGGCAGCTAGTAGCCAGTCCCAACAACGGAACGGCCCCCTCCTTCGGGAGGGGGCCGTTTCCGCTATCGGGCTCTGGTGATGGTCAGGGGTGATGGTCAGGGCGGTCGGTGCGCCCGGTTCCGAAGGGCCTCAGGCGGGCGCGCCGTGCCGTCCGGCCCCGCCGGCGAACCGGCGGGCCCCGGCCAGCGACTCGGTGGCCACCGCGGCGAGGCTGCCGAACTCGGTAGCCAGGGCGTCGGCCTCAGGGTGCCCCCACTGCCGGATCACCGAGGCCCGGTCGGCGCGTAGGCAGCCCTGCGGCAGCCGGGCGAGGTCAGCGGCCAGTTCCTCGGCGGCCGCGCGGGCCCGCCCGTCGGGCACCACCCGGTTGGCCAGACCTATCTCCAGCGCCTCGGCGGCGTCCACCGGCCTCCCGGTGAGGATCATGTCCATCGCACGGCTGTGCCCTACCAGGCGGGGCAGACGCACCGTGCCGCCGTCGATCAGCGGCACCCCCCAGCGTCGGCAGAACACCCCGAACACCGCGCTCTGCTCGGCAACCCGCAGGTCGCACCACAGCGCCAGTTCCAGCCCGCCGGCCACCGCGTAGCCGCTGACCGCGGCGATCACCGGCTTGGACAGCATCATCCGAGTCGGACCCATCGGTCCGACTGGACTCGAGGCCACCGGCTGCGTCGGGTTGGCGTCCGGTGTTCCGATGGCCTTCAGATCGGCACCGGCGCAGAATGCTCCGCCCGCGCCGCAGAGCACCGCCACCGCGGCGGAGTCGTCGGCGTCGAACGCCTCGAAGGCGGCGTACAGGGCCAGCGCGGTCGGGCCGTCCACGGCGTTGCGGGCGTGCGGGCGATTCAGGATCACGGTGGTCACCGGGCCGTCGCGCTCCACCCGGACGGCGGCCGTCGATTCACTCATCTCGCCTCTTCCTGGTCGGGCCGCGCGCCGACGTGTGCGGCGAGGGGTTCTCGCCGCCGGGCCAACTGCGCTGCAAATTCGGTGTAGCAATCCCGCAGTGCCGGGCCCGGCCAGCCCGGCGGCACTAGCGCGTCCGGCAGAACCGGGTCGGTGAGCAGATGGCGCACGATCCCCGCGGCGATTTCGAAACGGGCCGGGACATCGTCGGCTTCGGCCATCCGGGCCAGCAGTCGCCCACCGGTCTGCACCCAGCCGGGCAGGTCCCACAGCAGCGCGGCCAGCCCCGCCGGGTCGTCATCGGTGGCTCGCAGCACTCGCACCCGGCCGTGCACGACTGGGGGTAGCGCGGTGTCCAGGTTGTCCGGGCGCAGCCACACCCCCTCGCGAAGTTCGCCGAACCGGACCTCCCGCAGTGCGGCCCGCAGTGCGGTGCGGGTGCGGGCGTCGGCACCGGTCGCGGTGACCAGTACCGTCAGCCACTGGCCGTCCCAACCGTGGGTCGGCGGGTTCAGCGCGGCGTCCTGGCGGCGCTGGCGCGCGAGCAACCGGTCGGACAGTCGGTAGCCGTCGGCGGAGCGGACCAGGTCACCCGCGGCGGCCATCCGGGTCAGCGCGACCCGCAGCGCCGCCTCGCGGATGCCGAACCCGGCGGTCAGCGCGACCAATTCGGCCGGGGTGGCGCACGCCGGGTGGGCGCCGAGCAGGACCGAGAGCACCACCGAGCGTGCCGTCAGCCGCGGGGCCACCTCAGACTCCTGATGTGCTGCGGCCACCGCCGACATCGGAGGCAATGCGGCCACCGCCGACATCGGAGGCAATTCTGCCACCGCCGACATCGGAGGCAATTCTGCCAAAGTCTCCGAACGGGACATCGCGGCGCCGGACCGCATCCCGGAAGCCGTCCCGGCCGGCCCCGGCGACGAAATCGTGTCCCTCCGGGGTGTGCCGGGCGATCCCGTCGAACACCGTCGAGACCATCGCGCTGGTCAGCACACCCTGCTGGTAGAGCGCGGTGTTGGCGGCCAGTTTCGCCATGATCAGCTGGTTGATAGGCAGCGCGGCGATCCGTTCCACCAGTCGCTCGGTGCGGTCGTCGAGATCGGCGGGTTCGGGGGCCTCGATGGCCAGCCCCCACTCGGCGGCCTGCGCGCCGGTGATGCAGTCCCCGGTGAACAGCAGGCGTTTGGCGCGCTGATCGCCGAGACGGTGCGCCCACAATCCCGCCGCGGGGATCCCCCACACGCGAGTGGGCGGGTAGCCGATCTTGGCATCGGCGGCGGCCACCATCAGGTCGGCGTGCAGCGCGATATCGGTGCCACCGGCAACGCAGTAGCCGTGGATCTTGACCACGGTCGGCTTGTCGGCCCGCATCAGGGCGGCGAAGCCGCGGACGAAGCGGCTCATCATCTGGTAGTCGACCATCGGGTCCCACGGCTTGTCCGGCCGGTGGTTGTCGGCCTGGACCCGCCCGTCGAGCACCGTCCCGGCCCGCTCACCGGCCGCCGGACCCGGATTCCCCGCCGCCAGGCCCTCGGCATAGGCGGACAGGTCGAATCCGGCGCAGAACCCGGGGCCGCGGCCGGACACCAGGATGACGTGCACGTTCGGGTCCAGGTCGGCGCGTTCCACGCATGCGGCCAACTCCACCGGGGTGTCGGCGACGATGGCGTTGCCCTTGTCCGGCCGGTCGAAGGTGATCCGGGCGATCCGGCCGGTGACCTCGTAGGTCATGGTGGTCAGAGCCATCGGGGTGAGGTGCTCGGCGCTCACCCCTTCACCAGCGAGCGCTCGATGATCGGAGCCAGATCCAGCCCGGCGGGCAGCGTCCCGAAGGCGCCGCCCCAGTCGCGGGCCAGCCGGGTGGCCAGGAACGCCTCGGCGACCGCCGGGTGCCCGTGGCGTACCAGCAGCGCGCCCTGTAGGGCCAGCGTGATGTGCTCGGCGACGATACGGGCCCGGTGCTCCAGTGTCGCGGCGTCGGTGAGGCTGTCGGCGAGCCGCCCGACGTGGGCGCCCAGCCGGGCGTCCTGGCCCGCGGGGCCGGACAGCTCGTCGAAGAGCACCTCGACACAGTCCGGCCGGGTGGCCATCGCGCGCAGGGTGTCCAGCGCGCTGACGTTGCCCGAGCCCTCCCAGATGCCCATCAGGGGGGCCTCCCGGTACAGCCGCGGCATCCCGGATTCCTCGGCGTAGCCGTTACCGCCCAGGCACTCCATCGCCTCGGCCGCGTGCGGCGTGGCCCGTTTGCACACCCAGTACTTCGCGGCGGCCAGACCGATCCGGCGCAGCATGGTCTCGCGGACGTCACCGCGGTTGGCGGCGTCGGTGGCGCCCGCCATCCGCATCGCCACCATGGTCGCCGCCTCGGCCTCCACCGCCAGGTCGGCCAGCACATTGCGCATCAGCGGCTGGTCGATCAGGTACGCACCGAATGCCTTGCGGTGCTGGGCGTGGTGGATGGCGCGGGTCAGGCCCTGACGCATGCTGGTGGCGCTGCCCAGGGTGCAGTCCAGCCGGGTCAGGTTGACCATCTCGATGATGACCGGAACGCCGCGGCCCTCCTCGCCGACCAGCCAGGCGGTCGCCCCGTCGTACTCGATCTCGCTGGAAGCGTTGGCGTGGT
>JAUPKM010000327.1 GCA_030837445.1 Actinomycetota bacterium | reverse complement strand
GATGAGCGGCGGATCGGCCATCCGGCAGTGCACTGAAAGGAAGCAGTATCCGGTCGTACCGGAGTGCTGACAGAATCCGATCCGTTCGGTGGTACACGGACTTCAGCGAGCAACGCAGATCGGGGGAGAGCGTGAAACCAGGACAGGACTCAACCGACGTCAGCACGATCCAGATTCCCCCGCGCCGGGATGTGACGAGCGAGCTCCCGAAGGAAATCTCGAGCCGCGATCCTCGGTGGTGGGTTCCCCTCATCGTCGTCCTGGCTGTGATTCCAGCATCCTTTGCCACTGCCTGGCTCTTGGCCGTGTATCTGCCGCAAATGAAACCGCCCGGGGTCAGCGCTGACGATGACGTATGGGGTGCGCGCGGATTCTGGTCGTCAGATACGGGTTTGGCCGCTCTCAGCGCCGCGGTTATCGCAGCCGTAATCGGCGCCGTCGGTGCGACAGTTGGTACCTGGTTCGTCGCAAGGCGGGTAGGCGCAAGCCTGCTCACTGCCTCGGAGCGACACGCCTGGGCCAGGCACCGCCTCGAACAACAGAACGTTCGGCAAGACAACCAACGCCTTCTCCTATCCGAGAGGTACTTGGGCCTCGCCACCGAATTGCGCGCCACAGGCGAGACACTGAGAGACGTCGCCGTCGAGGTGTTCTGGTCAAAGGCGGATCCCGTTCCCGAGCCTCTCATCGAGCGGGTCGCGTCACTCCAATGGTCCGCCTCGCTTGTCTTCCAAAGCGTTCGATCGCTGCTGCCGCAAGGAGTACTCCGATCCGCACTAGAGTCACCCGCGATGGTGAGGCTGTTTAAGGAACTGACCAACAGGCAGGACATTCGAAAGTCGCTTCTTGACGTGGCGCCCGGGTCAGACGTCCTTCCTGTTGAGAAGCACCAACTGCACGAGGGAGCGAAGAACGCAGTCGACTACTGCCTCGCTTGGGCCGATGAGTTGACGATCCTGTCGTTCGACATCCTCGATAGCGACGTTGCGGTCACGGTCCGTACGGGCCGGCTCAGGACGCTGCTCGCCGCCGAGGAAGCCACGTCTACACGCATCACGACCGAAGATGGCGAGGCCACCTCAGCAGAGGCGGCCCAGTAGAACCGGGAGCGTCTCTGACGGCCTTGGCCGATGGCACGCCATTCATGCGCAGGCGTCACCAACCTGCCTGGACAGAACACGTAGCGATTGCCGATCACGGGTGCCTCAGCGGCTTCCGGCGCGATGTGCTCGATGACGTCGTCGATTCGCCAGCCCAGGTTGTCGAACGCTTGTTCCTCGTGCCGGGGAGAGGACTCCAGCCATGCCCCGTGGAGGCATCCCAGCCCTCGTGGTCGGCTGCGCGGTTCAGCTCGGCCAGTGCGGCCGCCCGCAGGCGCCTGCCGTCGCCCTCGGGAATCGGCATCCCGAACTCGCCCCACACGATCGCGGGGGTCGGCGGGCTGTCAAAGCCGAGGTGGGAGATGTCGTCCATGGTGCTCCTTTCGTTGCGCCGACACTGCCGACGGAGGAGGGAAGTGCAGGGCGGATCCGGTGGTGATCGAGCGTTCCGGGTCCGTGTGGTCCCTATGCTGAGTCGGCGGACCTTCGCTGGCGACTGTGAGATGGGACCTGCCGTGACGCGTGACAGGCGTACCGACTGGTCGGGGTTCGCGGGGCCTACGAGCACGGATCGGGGGTGGCGGTATGGGGATGTCCGCTGGCGAGCTGCGCATCCGGCTGGATGACAATCTCATTAACGGCGACTTTGCCCGGATCACCGATCTTCTTGATGAGTATCTTCCGGGGCTCCCCCCGGGGGATCCGTCCACGGAGCGGGTGGTCCGTGCCCTCCGCGTGGCGTACATCGGGCATCGGGTCCTTGAGCTGGACGCGGAGGACTTCGGCGCGGCTGCGGACTGCCCGGATCTTCCGGAGGTCACCCGGGCGGTCTTACGTCAGGCGGGGGCGCCGCGCAGTCCGGGTGAGCCTCTGGGTCAGTTGAGTTCGCTGCAAACCATCATGCAGGTGCAGTTGGAGCTGCTCCAGCTGCACTACGCCAGTGACCGCTTCGGGCGGGTCCTGGAGGTGCTGCACCTGATCGGGGAGTACCTTCCCCTGCTCGCGTGGGAGCCCGTGCTGGGCAACGCCGGGAACCCCCATACCATCGCGAGGCGACTGGACGCGGTGGACGCAACCTGGGTGCGCCGGCCGCAACCCTGCCCCCGTACGGCCAAACCGTTCTATGCGCGCAGGGACGCCCGGAACGCCGTCAAGACAGGACCTGCGTCGCGCCGGGATCCCGACGCAGCCTGGCTGACATACGTGAAGGAACAACGCGGTGGCCTGGCGGACCTGCTGCACGCGTGCGGACTATGCGGGGAGGACACACTCGCCGGTACGACGGCCGTGGCCGGGGCACCGTGCGGGATTGAGCCGACCAGCGACGAGAGGGGAACTCTCCCCGAGCGCCTGGCGTCGATCTCCGGCTTCAAGAAGTCCCTGCCGATCCGGCAACGCAACACCGCCCCGATTGGGCACGGGTACTCGGTGCCCGACCGTGCCGCACTGGACGACGCGTGGCAGCGGTCTCGTCAGTCCATCACCGACCGGGACTACTGCCCCCTGGATTTGTCGGACCTGGACGAGCGAGCGCCGTTTCCTGGTCTGGCGACCCTCATCCGGTATTGGGGTGATCTGGATGAGGTTCCCGAGCCGACGGAGCTCGTTCCTCAGATCGGTGACGCGATCAACCGACTGCTGTTCGCACCCGACGCGGTGTCAGGCGAATCCGAAGCCCGCTGACACAGCAACGGCCGCAGTGGCCGCCTCGGTGAGGGTCCGGCAGGCAGCGGTGATGTCGGTGGCGTGCACGGTGGTGAGGTCCGCACGGCTGAGATGGCTCAGGTCAGTGGCGGGGTCGCCGGCGAGTCGTCGGGCACGGGCGCCGATCGCGGTCTCGAAGATGGTGCGGGCCAGGCGGGCGTTGCCGAACGAGTCCGTGCGGCGCTGTGCCGCCAGGTGAACGGCGAGCGGGTCGAGGGCGTCAGGGGCGACGAGCTGACCGTTCGCGGTGGCCATGGCGACGAAGATGTCGAGCAGTTCGACGTCGGTGTAGTCGGGGAAGTGCAGGCGCTGACCGATGCGGGATTCCAGTCCGGGGTTCATGGCCAGGAGCCGGTCCATGCCGGCGGGGTAGCCGGCGAGGATGACGACAAGGTCGTCGCGGTCGTCCTCCATGACCTTGACCAGGGTGTCGAGCGCCTCGGCCGCGAACTTGTCGGCCTGGACGCTGTCGCCGCCGGCGAGGGAGTGGGCCTCGTCGATGAACAGCACGCCCCCGAGGGCGCTGTCGGCCATCTTGCGTGTCTTCAGGGCGGTGGAGCCGAGCCACTCGCCGATGAGCCCGGACCGGTCGGTCTCCACGAACGGCGCGCCGGGCAGGGTGCCGGTGGCGTGGAGGATGTCGGCGACGAGCCGGGCGACGGTGGTCTTGCCGGTGCCGGGGTTGCCGGTGAAGACCATGTGCCGGGAGGTGGGAGGGACGCGGAGCCCCTGCAGCCGGCAGGCGTGGTCGAATCGGGCGCTGGCGGCGAGGGTGAGGGCGAAGTCCTTGACCCCGGTCATCCCCACGAAGCCGTCGATTCCGGCGAGGATCTCGGTCAGCGTTCGACCGGAGGGTGCCGCGGCGTTCACGGTGAAGTTCAGGGCGCTGTGCTCGTTGGTAGAGCCGGCGATGGCCTGGCCGTTGGCCAGGGGCGGGCGGACGGCCTCGGCGACCGTGTCCCACAGGTGCCGGCTCTGCGCGCAGCCGGTCGCGGCACGGATGGCGGCATCCGCGTGCGGAAAGCCGTCCTCCGCGGCGTCCATGGCGGTATCGACGAGCCGGTACAGCATGGAGCAGGGGTCGATAGTTCCGTCGGCCTCGGTGACGCTCTCGTCGATGACGTCGATGCGCAGGGTGGTGACCAAGCCGAACAGCGTCTGGCGTCGGGTGTTGCCCAGGTGGACGCGCGCGAACATCACCAGGGCGGCCAGCAGCGGGCCTTCGAGCTGCGCATCGTGGCCCAGGTTCACGATCATGCGCGCATGACGGGGACCGGCCATACCGAGGATGTCCTTGGCGATCGCCACGGCCTCGCGCCAGGCCGACGCATGCCGCTCCTCGGCACACTCGCGTCGGCTCTGTCTGGCCTGCTCCCGTGCCGCGCGCTCGAGCCGCCTCGCCTCGCTGACATCGTCGGTGTCGGGCATCGCGAATTGGCTGCCGAGGTCGGCGAGGAGGTCCTCGAGGGCGCCGTCCCACTCGACAGGGGCGTCGCCGGTCCCGTCTGGAGGGTCAGTGCTCTCGGTAGGGCTGGCGGGGTCGGTGTCGAGGTCGCTCATGGTCGTCTCCTGCCGATGAGGTGGAGCGGGGAACCCGGTTGGCTGCCGTCTCACCTGGTATTGACGGACGAGACAGCTCGAGCCCCATCCCGACGGTGAGGTAGGCCCGGGCGATGTCGGAGCAGAACCGGTCGGTGTCGCCATCGGCGAGCCGGTCGGCGGCCACCGCCGTCCCTGCCTCAACGACCAGCGGGTTCGTTGCCGGCCCGGTGACTTGAGGGTCGCAGGCGTTGACGGCGTCGGTGAGAGCTTGCAGTGTCGCCGCGACGGTGAAGGGGCCGTTCCCGCGACCGGCCTCGACAGCTGATGCCAAGACCGCAGCGCCTTCGAAGACATCGGCCCGGTAGTCCAGCAGGGCGGCCTCCGGGCGCTCCTCGTCCGCCCGATGCTCGTCGGCACCAGCCCGGCACGTGCGGGCCAGTTGCGCGAGCACGTGGGGGGCACGCGCAAGGTCGGCGTCCAGGACCACGTAGGTGTCCAGGGTGCGGTCCGTGGCGTGGATGCTGCGCCGCGTCGTCGGTCCCGCGTCGTCGCGCTCCCCGTCGCACAGTGAGCCGGCGCCGGAGGTGACGGCGGCGGCGCGACGCCCCATCGGCAGCGCGATGTTCCGCTCGTACCAGCGCGGTCGGCTGCGTTCGAGACACCGCTCGACTTCGCCGACGGCCGCATGGATGCTGAGATCCGCAGGCAGGTCGACCCCGGCGGCGTCCAGGTCGGCCCTGAGCTTGCGGTAGTTCCACTCGCCGTCACAGGCATCCGAGGATCGTGCGAACCAGGCCATCTGGATGGCCAGCTCGAGCACCCATGGGGCCGAACGGGCGGCGGCGAACCAGGCCGCCTGCCGCAGGTCCCGGTCCGGGCGAGTGGCCATCCCGTGGTCGCGGGCAGCCGCCGTGCGGCGTGCGTCACGGTAGGCGTGGGTGATGGCAGCGGTAGTGAGCTGGGGCATGTCGGGTTTCCTCTCGCGCGGTCGTCGGTGCGGTGCGGGCATGAACGCTGAAAACGGCAACAGGGTGACGGGGGAGTGCGCAGTGGACCGCTTCGGGTGACCCGCGGGCGCGGTCCCAGTCGCCACGGTCGACTAGGGCCAGCACCGTGTCCGTGAAGTCCGACTCGCAGGGGTCGCACGGACTGGTGCCCCCCAGCAGGGCCGGTCGGCGGCAGGGGCAGCTGCCGCCCCAGTGGTGGTCGCGGCCCCGGCCGGGAGCCGTGACCTTCCACACGCGCATGCCGTGCTTGCGCAGAAACTCCTCGTGCGGGTCGAGGACGGAGGTTGTGGTCAGTGCGGTCATGCGGGTCCCTTCTGGTGCGGTCGTTGGGTCGATCCGTGGTCGTGCACATGGGCCTGTCGGCCGTGGTCGCGGGGGTGGGTGGAGGGCCAGGAGCGCGACGGACAAGGACGCGCGACCTGGCGGCCGGGTGGCCACACGCTGTGGAGTTGTCAAGAAGCCGAGCTGCGGGAGGCGTCGTCACACGGGCACGCGAACGACGACGGCGTCGACATTCGCGAACGGTGGGATGAACTCAGTGGTGGTGGCGACGGTGTCCGCGACCTTCGGGTCACGGGCTCCGTGCGCAGCCCCCGCAGGGGCAACGCTCGCGTGTGGTGCACCGGCCCCGGCGCGTCTGGCCGGGGCTGGCACAACGGCTGTGGAGCCGTTGTCCGCGAGGAGATCTGCACCAAGCGTGCTGGGCAGGGCTGAGAACAATACCACCGCAAGCATCGGGCCGCAATCGACCGAGGACACTCGCGCCGAGACACCGCGGGCCCCGGTATCGACGTGGCCCTCGGTGTTCGGCGGCAAAGTCCTCCGCCGTCCTGGTCCGCGTCGTACGCTGCCCATCCGGCGGGCGTACCGCGGTGGGGCTGACTCAGCGGAACAGGGGAAGCCATGGGTGCGGACATCCACCTCTACCTCGAGGTGCACGGCGACGACGGGTGGCAGGCGGTCGCTCCCCTGCAGTATGAGAATGACGACCCGGACTTCCCCGTCCCTTACATGGATTCGCCTTACACACGTAGGGACTACGTGCTGTTCGCCGCCCTGTCCGGTGTGCGCGACGAGGATGCGACGCGGGACGACTGGCCCCTGTTCGAGGTGTGCGACGACGAGGTCTTCCCGGACGGCACCAGCCCCCAGCTCCGTGAGCTCTGGACATGGTTCGTCGACAGCGGCATACCCGCGCACTCGGCCTCGATGGCGACCCTGGCCGAGTTGCAGGGGGTCGACTGGACGTTCCTGTCCGACCCGAGCTACCGGTCCGGGCCGGTGACCGCGGGCGAGGTCGGCGGCCGGCCGATCGTCATCGCGGGCGATGAAGGTGCGGACGGCGCGCTCGCCGAGTGGCAGAGGCTGCTGAACCACATGGCCACCCTTGGGCCGCCACAGTCTGTCCGCGCCGTGTGGTGGTTCGACAACTAACGACGCACCCACCGCGCGAGGCAGTGGGCGTGACGAGCAGCAGTCCGCTTGCGGAGCACGCCATCCCTCACTCACCTTGCCCACTGACCGACGACGACGGGTGATCCTCGCGGAGGCCGTGGGCCAGATTTGGGGTGTCGCTGTGACACGCCAGGTGATCTACGGCAAGGCGTTGGGCTTGACGAGGCAGGTGGGGACGTCTTCTCAGCGACCGACCGCTCAGCGGTCGGCCGGAGCCTGC
Organism: Actinomycetota bacterium; assembly: GCA_030837445.1. Taxonomy (GTDB): domain Bacteria; phylum Actinomycetota; class Actinomycetes; order S36-B12; family UBA10799; genus JACJWR01. The sequence goes on along the minus strand of JAUPKM010000327.1, from coordinate 5,032 downwards.
TCGGGTCATCCATGACGACGCCGATTGCCACCGCTGTCGCGAGCTGTCCTGTCAGAGGTGTGTCCGGGCTGTTGCGGGTGTCGCGCGTCGGGATCGTCTCCAGGTGGACTGGCCGCGTCGGCGCGCGGGAGTGGGACTCGACTGGCTTGCGCGAGTGATTGACGCCAGTCGCGTTTGGGGCGATCATGACCACGCCAGCCAGTCCCGGTAGGCGGCTGGCGCAGTCACCTATTCGCGCCGCAGGCGCAGTCGATTGATTTCGCCGTGCATTTAAGGGGGAAACAGTGTTCACCACCATGCTGAGAGTGGCCAGTGCCGCAGCGATTCCTTTGGCAGCCATGCTTCTTTCTGCGGGGTCAGCCGGGGCAGCACCGGCGAAGACCATCGACCTGTTGAATGTGCGTGAGGCGATCAAGGCAACCGGTTACACGGGTCTTGAGCCGATTCGGGTCACACGTAAGGACTGTTTTCAGTTCCCGGACCTGTACTCCTGTTGGGCGACGTTCTACTACACGAGTTTCAATACGGAGTATGACGGGGACAAGTATCCCGATGGGCACGGGCCGATGTTCCCCGCCGACATTGCCGTGAACACCTACCCCAGCGCTTCCGCTGCGAAGGCCGGGTTCCTCAAGACTCTCAAGGAATACAGAAAGAACAAGGTGGTGGAAATCAGGGGGACGTCCGCCACTCAGTTCACGGCGGCCTCCTGGCTGGGCGAGCCCGTCGAGACCACCAGCCAAAGGGTGCAGACGTTCATCCTCCGCGGGAAGACGGTGACCATCGGGACGTGCGCCGAGGCCTGGAAGGACCGCGACGAGGCGACCGCAGACCAGTGCGCCACCCGTCTAGCCCAAGCCCAAGTCGCGCGGAACAAGTAGTTGCATTTGGCTCGTGAGTGAGGCGCTGCCTCACCTTGTCGTTCGGAAGAACAACGGGTAGGAGTTGGGGTTGCCGCGGCCGACGGGCAGGCTGCTGTCCGACGTGGTGGCACGTCGGCTCGTGCCACGGTACTGTCGCAGAGCGCCGCTCAGGTTGCTGGCGCCGGTCTGAGCGGTTCTTTCACGGGGGGTAGCAGTGAGTTCTTCGTATCGCGTTCGTGCCCGCACCACCGCGATCGCGGTGGTCGTGGCGATGCTGGCTGTTGTTGTCGTGATGCCGGGTGGGCCGGCGACTGCGGCGAGCATCAAATGGGACTCTGCTTCGCGCAAGCCGGTCATTGACGACGCGCTCACGCCGGGCGAGATTCTGAAGACCGCTTTGGTGGGGCTCTACGACCCGGCGACGATGACTGGGGTCCCCAATGAGTACATGGACGATGGCAGTGGTTCGGAGCTTCATCGGGTGTACTCGTACGTGTCCGTGTCGAAGTACTATCCTGACCTGTCGAACCTGGATCGGACCGGAACGGTCGGCCTGTACTGGCATGAACCGTACGAGAGTGAGTCGGCCTCCTCTCCGATTCTGTGTGGAGAGCCGGGCACGCCCACCTCGACGCAGGTCGTCACCGAGCGCCTCGACCCGAGCAACCCGAAGGCGTGCGAGAACCTGATGCGTGACTGGACCTACGGCCCCGAGAACATCTACGCGAGATACACGGTGTCCGTGACACGGAACCTCGACATGACTGCCAGCGTCAGCGGCTCCAACAGGTCGGACGCCGGATGGCCGGCAACGACTCCGGAGGTGGCCATGGCCCGAGCGAAGGCTGTGGCCGCGGCTCAGCTCGCGAAGTTGGTGGACGAGGGGTACTTCGGCGGATCGTCGGCAAGCTCGTCGACGTGGCAGTCCCAGATGTTGACTCAGGTCAATGCCGTGCGCACGAAGGCCGGCCTGGCGAAACTGGCGATGTGCCGATCACTCGCGAGCGCAGCGAAGAACTACGCGAACGTGCTCGCCCGCACGGGAAAGCTGAGCCATACCGGTCCCGGCGGAACCACCCCGCTCTCGCGGGCTGTAGCGGCCGGCTACCGGGCCGGTGGGGTGGGCGAGAACCTCGCCAAGGGCCAAGACTCGGTCGGGTCAGTGGTCCAGGCGTGGGTGGGCTCGCCCGGCCACTACGCGAACTTGATCGGCTCCTCCTACCGGGTCGCGGGGTTCGGCCGGTCGGACTCCGGCTCGGTGTGGGTGCAGCTGTTTGGCGTGGGCCGCTCCGGCTGCTGAGGGAGGCTCGTGACCCTGCAGCGGTGATGGTGCGCACGGCCCCGGGCCGTGGTGTTCGGCGCGCCGGAGTCGAGAAGTTCGGGACGTTCGCACTGTGCGGGATCTCTTTGGTCGCTTCACGGGTCGCTCAGCGTGGTTGTCTACGACGTGGGCGGGCAGAGCACCCCTGGCGGTGTTGGAGGCTGCCGAGGAGGTGACTGGCAGCGTCACCGCGAGCTGCCGGCACTTGGGAGCAGTTGGCAGGGAATTGCACTGGGGTCTAGTTGCCAATCCACGACGGTGCCCTGACGACGTGCAGCCCCGCTGGATAGCTTCACCAAGGCCTTGGGCATCTTGGCCCCACTGGATAGGAGTGTGCGGGATCCTCGTTGGCCTTCGTGTACTTGGCAAAAGAGGCTACGTGGCCCTGCGGGTCGACAGCCCACATCGCGCAATGTGCCGCACGAGGGCAGACGTTGTGACCCTGTCAGGCGCTCAGACGTAGCCGAGTGCCTTCAATTTCAGTGCCTGCGCTAGGGCAACCGCGCGACAGCGGTCAATCATCTCGGCGCCCGTGATCGGCTGCCACTTGCCAGGACCCCGGTCCTTCGCGTAGAACCTGCATGAAATGCGGAGGTTCGTGGCGACTCGAACAGAGTAGAACGCTTCTGTGTCATCGCTCGCGTTCGGTGGACCCACCCACGTGCACGAGTTCCCGTCTGGGTTCGTCAGCACACCCGGCCGCGCGCCTGTGGTCGGCCCGCCGAAGCAGGTTTCATACTGGACGTAAGGCAATTCCCTCGGCCACCACACGGCTTCCAGTGTCACCGTTCGCTGCTGCTTACCAATGGCGTTTCCGCCAGGGCCAAGGCTGTCCGCAACAGATACCTGCAGGGACCCCCCAACCGACCCATCTGCAGTGCTACGCCCCCATTCAGTGTTGTACCCCTCCTTGGATCCCACATAGCCGTCCGGATATAGGCCGCTAAGGGCGATGTCAAGGAGCTCGCCGTAGGTCAGCAGGACTTCCCGCCCTTCCGGCAGGCGTGCGCTAGCACCGCTGTAGGGGAATGGACCGGTGGTCGGCGGCGGCGTGGCGGTAGGAGCGGGAGTGGGAGTGGGAGTCGGTGCTGACGTCCCGACTGCCCAACCACCGGCTGCGGTGAAGCTCACAACGAGGCGCCCGCGATACTTCTTCAGCACTACCTTCGAGGCAGTGCATTCCCCGCGCTGGGCTGCCCCGGCGCGGGGCCTTACGACGACTGCGCGAGTGGCGTCGCCCTGGGGCTTGGCGGTCGTGAATCTCCAGCAGGACGGGGTCGATGTCGCGGAGTTCCCGATGAATGAATTGATGGCCCCGGAGATCTGGTCCCGGTCTGTCGAGTTGAGGGATGGGACAGCGGCAACCTGGCCAGCGCCAAGCATGACCGCTAGCACGCCCGCAACGCCGAGCAGCATCAACCTACGCATCGCAGCACCCCCGTTGGGGTTCATCCTATGGTGGCTCTTGCCATTCGTCACGAACTCGGCAGCAGGTCTGCTTGACTGCACCCAGTGGTGGCGCGGCCACCACGAACACGGGGGTGTGTCGTGGGTGAGCGGTCTGCAGTGTCCATCGTCCTGGCGGTTTTCTTCGTCGCAGTGACGGCCGTTGGTGCGGCACCGACCGCGACCGCGGCCTTGCCGGCTGTCGTGGCGGCGCCCGGGGAGTGCTTCGACTACTCCGCAGCCCAGGCCAAGGCCAACCGGTGGCAGTTGCCGATGGCTCCGGTGCCGTGCGACGGCATTCATACGGCGCTGACCCTTGCGGTGTATCCCAGTGCGAGTTGGACGACGCTTCCGGCCGCGGGCAAGCCATCGAAGGCCGCGTCGGATCGCATCGCCGCGGGCAGCGTGCGCGACCGGATGACCTGCGTCGACGAACTGACTCAGTTCCTCGGGACCGGCCAGTACACCCAGTTCCAGCCCGTCCTCACCTACCAGCAGGCGACCGATGGGGCGGTCCAGGCGCGCTGCGACGTCATCTTGTGGAACGTCAACCAGAAGACGTACCTGCCCCTGCCGAGTGACGTCCCAGCCGCCCTGGACGCCGACCCCATCGCGTTCCAGCTGTGTGGGAAGCTCAACGCCGAGGGTGGTTTCGGGGGGTTCTCCCCGTGCACCGCGAAGACCGCTCGTGCGACGTGGTGGGGCTTCCTGAACCCGAAGGGTACGAAGCGGTTCCCCGGCACCCTCGCAGCGAAACGGTTGGCCTACCGCGACTGCGAAGCGTCGATCACGCCGTTCTATGGGGCCCCGAACACTGCCGCGCTGTGGAACGCGGGCGGTGAGTACTACTGCTTCGAGATCTCCCCGTGATGCCCCGGCGTGCCCGGCGGATGTGCCATTCGCCTTCCTGTGGAAGGTTCGGGCCTTCCGTGCCGCACGGGTCACAGGGCGGGGTTGTGTCAGGCGCGGAGGTGGTCGACCCCTGGAGCCCGGGACCAGGCGGGGTCGAGGTGCTGTCGACCCCCACCGCTGTGCCTAGCCCGAATGGCCTGCTGACGGTCATCGGCGTTGCATCGATTGCCTGAGAGACCGTCACCCTGTGCTCGACGTGGACATCCGGCACGTCCTCTTGCCGCACCTACACAGTTATCGCGCCCGGGGACCGCATCCCTGGTTGATCGGTCTTCTGCCAACTGAATCGCTCTGATCGATTCATGCCTAACGCTCATGAGTGACTGGACGTGGCGTCGCACCGTCGTGACCGCATCGCACGATGCCGGTTACACCGCGGGTGGCGCGATCGACGCCGCGTTCGTGGGCCAGGGAATGGGCGCCTCGGTGGGTCGCCAGGCGATGTACGGGACGGCGTTGGGCCGCACGAGGTAACTGGGCGATGGCTTCG
>JAUPKM010000326.1 GCA_030837445.1 Actinomycetota bacterium | reverse complement strand
TACGAGTCGGCCAGGACCCGGGAGAGGCCGGCCGCGATGGCAAGCCGCTCCTGGTCCGGGAACCCGATGCGGGGCGCGCTGGGCATGACGTTCCTTCCTTCCGTCGATCGGGTGACGCTTGGACGGGGCGACTAGTGCGCGAGGACGGCAGTGCGGGCGTCGCCGGCGGCGCCCTGGTCGACCCGCACGCCGAGCTTGGACAGCATGTTGCTCATGGGCTCGCCCATGTGGAAGGCGAGCACGGTGGTGATGTGGTTGTCCTGCACGTAGCGGGCAACACGTGCGTGGTGGCTGCCGGGTGTGCCCTCGTCGTGGGAGACATCCCAGCCGACGGCGTCGGTGCGCCAGTCCTCGATGTGGCCGTCCTGCACTGTGGCGATGGCGACCAGCGGGGCCTTGCCCCAGCTCTCGCCGACCTGCTCATCGGTGGTGACGGGCAGGCAGATGATCTCGGTGCTCATGGTCGTCCTTCCGTGGGGTGACTGCCCCGGAAAGGGGCAGTCACCACGGTGATCGCTACTTGCTGATGGCGGCGTACACGGCTTCCTCGGAGACTTCCTTGGTGCAGAAGAACCAGTCCACGCAGGTCACGCCCTCGACGCTGCCGTCCATGCGCTCCTTTGCCGTGCCGCAGGAACCGGCGGGCGGGACGATGACGGCGTCGCCCGGGCGCCAGTCGGCCGGGGTCGCCACGGACAGCGCATCGGCGGTCTGCAGGGCGATGATCACGCGCTTGAGCTCGTCGAAGTTCCGGCCCAGGCTCAGCGGGTAGTAGATGATCGTTCGGATGATCCCCTTGGGATCGACGACGAACACGGCGCGCACAGCCTTGGTGCTGTCCTCGCCCGGCATGATCATCCCGTACTTGCCGGCGATGTCCATCGTGATGTCCTCGATGAGGGGGAAGGTCACCTCGACGTCCTTCATACCGTTGAACTCGATCTTGTCCTTGATTGTGCGCAGCCATGCGATGTGGCTGTATAGGCCGTCGATGGACAGGCCTACGAGCTTGGTGTTCAGCGCCGCGAAGTCGTCCTGCATGGTCGCGAACGTCATGAACTCGGTCGTGCACACGGGTGTGAAGTCGGCAGGGTGGCTGAAGAAGATGACCCAACTCCCTTCGAAGTCGGCCGGGAACGTGATGTCGCCCTGCGTCGTGACGGCAGTGAACGGCGGCGCGGGGTCTCCGATCCGCGGCATGGATGTGACAGGTGCCAACGTCGACTCGGTCATGGGTTGCTCCTTCTCTCAGTGGTTGCGCGCCCATCGCGCGCGTGGGTCTGGCATTCAGGGCAGGTGCCCCAGAAGACGATCTCCGCCTGAACCCCTGCGTAGCCGTGGGTCTTCGGTGGGATCAGGCAGGACTCGATGTCGTGCTCGCACTCGAGGTCGGTGACGCGTCCGCAGTCACGGCAGATGAGGTGGTGATGAGCGTTGGGCGAACTGAGCTCATAGAGTGCCGGGCTGCCGGCCGGCTCGATGCGATGCACGAGGCCCGCTGCGACGAGGTCGGTAAGGACGTTGTAGATCCCCTGGGTCGAGACCGCCCCAACGCGCCCACGCGCGGCGGAGGCCACCATGTCAGCGGGCACGTGACTGTGGTCGGCGAGTACCTGAAGGACCGCCACGCGGGGCGCGGTCACGCGTAGTCCGCGCTCCCGCAGTCGCTCCTCCGTGGCATCCATCATGACTGGATTCTATCAGAGAATGGAATTAATCAAAATTAGGGGGACGTCGTAGCCGGCTCGCGATAGACGACGACGGGGCACGGGGCGTGATGCACGCAGTACGAAGCGACCGAGCCCAAATGCAGGCCTGGCAGCTCGCCGTTCCCCCTGGCTCCCACGACGAGCAGTTCGGCCCCGTGGGCCGCTCCCGTGAGTGCGAGAGCTGGCCGGATCTGGATCAGTTGCGTCTCCATGGGTACCCCCGGACTGTCTCCGATCGCGGCGAGAACCGTGCGATCGAGCATCTCCTGAGCGTCGCGCGCATAGTCATCGTCGGTGTACGTCGGAGTGATCATGATCGTCCAGGGGATGTTGAAGGCTGTGACGACGAGGAGGCGGGCGCCCATGAGGCGGGCGTGCTCCAGGCTCCAACGCAGGGCCAGGATGCTGGCATCGGACCCGTCTGCGCCGACGACGATGAACGGCTGATCCTTGGCCTTGGTCATGAGATCTCCCCTGCGAATGGTGCGCTCCTTCTAGCCTCGCGCGCCATCTGCTGCGGCATAAGGTCCCTAGGTCCCGTCCTCTCCATTCGTGCGCCGTCAGGCAGTGGACCTCATCTGCCAGGCGTCGGTGATGAGCTCGCGCAGCCGATCCTCGTCGACGGCGGCCAACCGGACCATCACGAGCGGGGAGTTGCGGTACTCGGCCGCTGTGAAGAAGATGTTGGGCTCGCCGAGAAGCAGCGCCTGCTTCTCGGCCTCATCGCCCACGTAGAGAACGGCCACGTCGCTCCTGATGGTGCGCGGATGGCCGGGACGTCGCTCGGGATACGACCACACGAACCCGTGGCCCGACACCCTGAAGTCGAACCCCCGACTCTCGATCTCGACGACGCCCGGGAGGGACATCGCGATGGCTCGCACGTCGTCGTCGTCGCACATTGGAGTTCCCCCTGGCACGGCGAATGGACACCGCAACTCTAGGGATCGGAAACGCCCTCTGTGTCGCTGATCCGACAACACCGCCCGGGCAGGGCTAGCGTCGAGACCAGCGGAGATCGGAGGGCCTCGTGGGCAGCGCGCATGGTCGAGCGATCCGCACGGGAGTGGCGCTGCGGCTCGCCATCATCCCCGTTCTGGCGGTCGTGGTCC
>JAUPKM010000325.1 GCA_030837445.1 Actinomycetota bacterium | reverse complement strand
TTCAGCCCTATCTCAACGACAATGCCCGCGGCGTGGTTGATGCTGTGACGACGGCCGCGGAGGGTCTGGGGGTGACGCCAGTGGAGGTTGCCCTTGCCTGGGTGCGCGATCGGCCGGGCGTGACGGCGCCGATCGTCGGCCTGCGCACGGCGGCCCAGACTGCGATGGCGCTGGCAAGCGAGGACATCGATTTGCCGGACGAGATTCGAAGCGCACTGGACGATGTGTCTGCCATTCCCGTCGGCTACCCGGAGTCGGGCTGGAATCAGCGTTAGCGACCGGCGACTGACGGGTCCTTGCCGTGCGGCGAGGCCAACCAACCGGAACCTGGCATACCCCCTGGCGTACACCCGGTTCCGGTTACTTGCGAGTAGCAGCGGATCGGGCCGTCGCAGGGCCGGTCTCAGAGCCGCCGGAGGAAGTCGTCGAGCACGCTTGCTCCGAACCGAAGGGCCGCGAGCGGTACCCGCTCGTTCGGCGCATGGAACATCCCCCAGAACGGCAGTCCAGGATCCAGTTTCAGCGGCGAGAACCCAAGGTAGCGCACGCCGGCAGTGCTAAACGCCTTGCCGTCGGTACCACCGGTCATCAGGTACGGGACAGGGACACCGTCGGGATCATGCGCGGCCAGCGCCGCAATCATCGCCTCAACCACCGCCCCGTCGAAACCCGTCTCGAGGCTGATGTCCCGATTGGCGAAACTCAGCTCCGCCTCCGACGGCAGGTATTGCGCGATCCGGTCCAGCACCTGCTCTTCCTGTCCGGGGACAAACCGCACGTCCATCCCCGCCGCTGCCACTGCGGGGACGATGTTGTGCTTGAACCCCGCCTGCAGCATGGTCGGATTGATCGTCGACCGGACAGAGGCACCGACGACTGCTGACAGCGCTCCGATTTGGGAGGTGAGCACCTCCATGTCGTCGAGCACGAGGGGCTCCCCGACGAGGTCGGAGACCACTGCGACGAACGTCTGCATGGTCGGCGTCAACTCGACTCCGAAGGGATGCCCGACGAGAGCCGCGAGTCCGGTTGTGAGCCGCGCGACGGCGTTGTCCTGGTTGATCAGGGACCCGTGTCCGGCAGTTCCGGCCAGGGTTGCCGTGATCCACGCCAACCCCTTCTCGCCGGTCTGAATAGGGTAGATCCGACGCCCGTTGGGCAGCGTCACGGAGAACCCGCCCACCTCGCCGACGGCCTCGGTGGCACCGCGCAGCAGGTCAGGTCGGTGCTTGACGATCCAGTGGGCGCCGTGGGCTCCACCCGCCTCCTCGTCCGGCGTCAGCAGCAGCGCTATTGACCGACGGGGTCGGTGGCCGGTCCGGTGCCAGTGCCTCAACACGGCCAGACTCATCCCGACCATGTCCTTCATGTCGACCGCTCCGCGCCCCCACAGCACCTCGTGGTCGTCTATCTCCCCCGCAAACGGAGCGTGCATCCATTCGCCGGGCACCGCCGGAACTACGTCGAGGTGTCCAGTCAGCAGCAGCGGCGGCAGGTCCCTGTCGGTCCCGTCGATCTGAGCCGTGACACCGGCTCGGCGGTCGGAAGTGGTGGTGAAGATCTCTGCGGCGATACCGGCCTCGAGGAGTTGGCCAGCCGCGTACTCAGCTGCCTCTCGCTCCCCCGGACCTGTGTCGTCGCCGTAGTTGCTGCTATCGATTCGCAACAGTCCACGAGTGATCTCAACGGCCTCAGCGCCAAGGTCGATGGTTGTGGAATCCGCCATGTCGCAATCCTGCCTCACTTCCCGTTGCGTTGGTGGCTGCACGGCGCGACAACGAAGGGGGCCGCCGACGATGTGCGCAGCAAAGGGTTCGGGACCTACCCTGGTCCGATGGCGACCAACAAGACCAAGCCCACCGAGGTCAGTGTCGACGCCTACATCGCGGGACTCCCCAGCGATCGGCGGATGGCTGAGGCTGTGACCCTCAAGGCCCTCTTTGAGGAGGCTTCCGGCGAGTCTGCGGTGATGTGGGGACCGTCGATCGTCGGTTTCGGCCAATACCACTACAAGTACGAGTCGGGACGTGAAGGGGACGCGGCCGTCGCCGGCTTTTCCCCTCGCAAGGGCGCCATCAGTCTGTACGGCATCTACAACTCCTACGACGAAACGCTCGAGTCGCTGCAAGCGGATCTTGGTCCAGTGACGGCTGGGGTCGGATGCGTCTACGTCAAGCGGTTGGCCGACATCGACCTTGCCGCGCTGCAGGCTCGGGTGCGGGCAGCGTTCCAGAATTGAGCAGCGCCGAGGACGGCCATCCCACGACGAAGGGTGAGCCGAGATCGCGCTACTGCAGCAGTTCACCAACGGTACGGGACTGTTGCGCACTGTTCCCCTGGTCGTTGCTCGCGACCAGCGCTACTTGGTGCGAGTTGCCGTCGCAGGGCACCCCGCCGGGGACGTCGGCGGTGCCGGACAGTGGCAGGTCGTCTTTGCCACCGACAACGCCGCCATCCAGTTCAAACCACACCACCGTCGCGCCGACCGTGGTGTAGGTGGCCTGCACGGGCATGCTGGTGTCGACACAGTGGCTGGGATTGACTGTCAGAGTCAGCACATCGGGCATAGGAGTCGGTGTCGGGTCCGCGATGATGCGCGCGGTGTGCACGACCGATGCCCGCGCACCGGATGCCGCCGTGACCACGACTCCGATCTGGTGGCTGGCGGTGACGCAGTCGAGCGTTACCGTGTCGTTCCCGTTCGGGGGAAGCCCGCTGTCCTGGGTCACATTGTCGACGGTGACGGCAGCCGACTTGGCGTTCGAACTGGTCCACGAGACTGCGACCGGGACCGCGTCGCGACAGTGCACGCTGTAGTCAACCGAGAAGTCGTCCACTGTCGGCACCAGTGGCGGGGGCGTCGTCTGCGCTGGCGAGACAGACGGCGAAACACTCGGCGAACTGGGTGCCGGACTTGTGGAGGGGCCGCTATTGGTCCCACCTCCGCACGCCGCCAGCAGCACCGCCGAGCCTACTCCGAGAGCGACTGCTCATCCTCGTAACATCTCGCACCATCCTCGCGTGACTGGCTACCCTGTCGATGCCACCGCGGGTCCGGCCCGAAGTGGCGGTTCGGTTCCGTACGACGTCTCTCAGGCTACTCCGCAGACTTGTGGCGGCCGGCGTGATCCACTGGGTTGGCTCTCTCCGGAACTGCTGCTGCGCACCCACACCGGGGCGATCCGGCGACTCACCCGCAGGCGTCCGAAGGGGTACCGGTTGCTACCCTGTGCGTACCCGAGCCGGTTGGCTCATGTCCGGGTGGCGGAATAGGCAGACGCGCTAGCTTGAGGTGCTAGTGCCCTTTATCGGGCGTGGGGGTTCAAGTCCCCCCTCGGACACCAGAAGTGTGGCGCTGGCGCCCATGTGGAGGAACCGCTTAGACACAAAGAGGGTCGCGGGCCTCGGATACGGCTGTGCGAGCGCTCAACCTGGCCTGGATCAACGGACGGCTGCAGTCCCTCGCCGCCGCCAACAACCCCACCTACGCCCCCGGCAACCTGGTCGCGGATCCCTTCAGCTCACGCACCATCATGCCGCGACGCGCAGGCCGCGACGTCGGCGCAAGTTCCGCCGGGCCG
>JAUPKM010000324.1 GCA_030837445.1 Actinomycetota bacterium | reverse complement strand
CTCCTCGCCCGCCAACGCACCCTCACCGACACCTACCGCCACCACGCCACACCCACCACCAGCACCCGAACCCACGACCTCACTCACGACCAAGACACCGGCCTCAGCCGGTAAACCGCGGGAACTCGCGCATTCGTCAAGGCGGCAGTCGGCAACCCGACCACTACGTCGACCTCCACCGCATAGTCGGCACGCCGTGTCACGATGCACAATCACCAGCACCGGGAGGGGACATCTAGCGTGAGCAAGTTGGGCAACTTCGTGTGGGGCATTGCTGACCTGTTGCGGGGGCCCTACAAGCCGCACCAGTACGGCGCGGTGATCCTGCCGTTCACGATCCTGCGCAGGCTGGACTGCGAACTCGCCGAGAAGCGGGACGTAGTGCGGGAGCTGGCAACGAAGTACAGCGGCGGAGCCCTGGACGTGCAGGTGAAACGCAAGACCGGGCTGGGGTTCTACAACACCAGCGCATTTGACTTCGCCACTCTGCTGGCCGACCCGGAGGGGCTGCGCGCCAACCTCATCGACTACATCACCGGCTTCTCGGCCAACATCGACGTCTTCGAACGGTTCAAGTTCGACGCCGAGCTGGTCACCCTGGACGAGAAGAACCGGCTCTATCTGATCACCTCGAAATTCGCCGAGGTCGATCTGCACCCGAAGCGGGTGCCCAACGCCGAGATGGGCGACCTGTTCGAGTACCTGATCCGCCGCTTCGCCGAGGAGTCCAACGAGACCGCCGGCGACCACTACACCCCGCGCGATGCCATACGGCTGATGGTGGATCTGCTGTTCGCCGAGGATGCCGCCGCGCTGATGGAACCGGGTACCGTCCGCACGATTTTTGACCCGACCGCAGGCACCGGGGGGATGCTGACCGTCGCCGAGGAGCGGTTGCACCAGCGCAACCCCGATGCCCGGATGCGGCTATACGGCCAGGAGATCAACGACCAGTCCTATGCGATCTGCAAGTCGGACATGATCGTGAAAGGGCAGGACGCCAACAACATTCGCCTCGGCGACACGCTGCGCGAAGACCTGTTCTTCGACCGGACCTTCGACTTCGGCATGTCGAATCCGCCTTTCGGGGTGGACTGGCGATCAGCGCAGGACGCGGTGCAGAAGGAGGCGCTGGTCCCCGGTTCCCGGTTCTCCCACGGGCTGCCGTCGGTGGGGGACGGCGCGATGCTGTTCCTGTGCCACCTCGCGGCCAAGATGCGCCCGGTGCACGAGGGCGGCGGCCGCGCCGGCATCATCCTCAGCGGGTCGCCGCTGTTCAACGGCGCCGCCGAGTCGGGGCCGTCGCGGATCCGGCAGTGGCTGCTGGAGGAGGACCTGGTGGAGGCGATCATCGCCCTGCCGACCAACATGTTCTACAACACACCCATCGCGACCTACATCTGGCTGCTGGACAACACGAAACACCCTGAGCGGCAAGGGACGATCCAGCTGATCGACGCCTCGTCATTCTGGACGAAGATGCGCAAGAACCTCGGCTCCAAGGGGCGTGAGATCAATGACGAGGCCCGCAAGCGGATCGTGGAGGAGCTGTACGACAAATTCGATGAGGCCGACCCCGATCTGTCGAAGGTGTTCACCGCCAACGACTTCGGCTACTGGACCATCACCGTGGAGCGGCCACTGCTCGACGAGGACGGCAACCCGGTCACCGACCGCAGCGGCAACCCGAAGCCGGACGCGAAGAAACGCGACACCGAGAACGTGCCGTTCACCTACGGCGGCAACACCACCGGGGATGACGGTCGCGAGGAGACGATCAAGGCGTACGTCGAGGCCGAGGTGTTGCCGCACGTCCCCGACGCATGGGTGGACAGCAAGAAGACGAAGGTCGGCTACGAGATCCCCTTCACCCGGCACTTCTACAAGTACGTGCCGCCCCGTCCACTAGCGGAGATCGACGCCGACCTGGAGAAGCAGGTCGCCAGGATCATGAAGCTGCTGCGGGAGGTGGAGGGGTGAGCACCGTGACGACAGAAATCGTTAGCGACGTTGAGTGGCTTCCTCCGCTGAAACCCGGCTGGAAGCTTCGGCCGCTGTGGTCGATGTTCGAACGCATCAAGAACGTCGACCACCCGGACGAACAGATGTTGTCTGTATTTCGGGATTACGGGGTAGTGGCCAAAGACTCGCGTGCCAACCTCAATCAGACGGCGGAAAACCGCAGTATCTACCAGCTCGTTCATCCCGGCTGGTTGGTGACCAACAGAATGAAAGCCTGGCAGGGTTCGGTCGGAATCTCGGCTCTCAGGGGAATCGTCTCGGGCCATTACATCTGCTTTGCACCGAGGCATGAGGAGGATTCCAGGTACCTTAACTGGCTTTTCCGCTCAGCGCCTTACGCGCACGCCTACACGCTGTTGTCGCGCGGCGTCCGGATCGGTCAGGTCGAGATCGACAACGACGACTATCGGGTATTGCCGGTTCTCCTTCCGCCGATCGATGAGCAACGCGCGATCGCCGACTACCTCGACCGCGAGACAGCCCGGATCGACACCCTCATCGAGGAGCAGCGGCGGCTGATAGAGCTGCTGCGGGAGCGGCGCCAGGCGGTTATCGAATCAGCCGCCAGCCGCGGCGTGGATGAATCAGTTTCGATGAAGTCCAGCGGACTGTCATGGGCCGAGAAGGTTCCAGATCACTGGGTGGTCGCCAACATCCGCAGATTCGCCTCTATGAAGACGGGACATACCCCCAGCCGGAGCAACCCGGACTACTGGGTTGACTGCACAATTCCCTGGTTCACGCTGGCCGACGTTTGGCAGTTGCGGGATGGTAGACGCACCTATCTCGATGGGACGGAGAGCAAAATCAGCGAGCTTGGCCTCGCCAACTCGGCCGCTGATCTCCTGCCCGCCGGGACTGTCGTGTTGTCGCGCACGGCGTCAGTCGGATTCACCGGCGTCATGCCCGAACCGATGGCGACGAGTCAGGACTTCTGGAACTGGATTCCCGGCGAGCAGCTCGACTCCCCCTACCTCATGTGGGTGTTCCGGGCCATGCGAAAAGAGTTCCAGGCGCTGATGATCGGCTCGACGCACAAGACGATCTACCAGCCCACCGCCGCGGCGATCCGCATCCCCGTCCCGCCCCTCGATGAACAGCGCCGCATCGCCGCTTACCTCGACGAACAGACCGCCAAGATTGACACCCTCATCGCCGAGACCGAGACCTTCATCGACCTCGCGCGGGAGCGGCGTTCGGCGCTGATCACCGCGGCGGTCACCGGACAGATCGACGTACGGGGAGCGGCCTAATCATGGACCTGCACAAGGAGATCGCGCTCGAGCGCGACATCGCCGAGCATCTCGCCGCGCACGGTTGGCTGTACTCGACCAGCGACGTCGGCTACGACCGCGAACGCGCCCTGTACCCCGAGGATGTGCTCGGCTGGCTGGCCGGCACTCAGCCCAAGCAGCTGGAGAGAGTGATCAAGCCGGGCGGGGACACCGCCAAGCAGCAGACCCAGCTGCTCGACCGGCTCGTCAAGGTCCTCGACACCCCGCTGCCCAACGGGGGCGGCACGCTCAACGTGCTGCGCAAAGGGTTCTCGCACCTGTCGGCGAAGTTCGCGATGTGCCAGTTCCGCCCCGAGTCGACGCTGAACGAGAAACGCAACACCGACTACGCGGCGGTGCGGCTGCGGGTGATGCGGCAGGTGCATTTCTCCACCGCCGGCAACCAGACGGTGGATCTGGTGTTCTTCGTCAACGGGCTTCCCGTCGCGACGGCGGAGCTGAAAACCGAACTCACCCAAACCGTCTCGGCGGCGATCACCCAGTACAAGACCTCCCGGCTGCCCAAGGACCCCGCGACGGGGAAGGTGCAGCCGCTGTTCGTCTCCGGCGCCCGCGCCCTGGTCCACTTCGCCGTCTCCGAGGAGGAGGCGTGGATGACCACCAAACTCGCCGGGGACACGACGCACTTCCTGCCGTTCAACCGCGGCACCGACGACGGCGGCGCCGGCAATCCGCTCAACCCGCTGGGCCCGCGCACCGCCTATCTGTGGGAGCGGGTGCTGCAGCGCGATGCGTGGCTGAACATCCTGGGCCGGCTGATGTACATCAAGCACGAGAAGGTCACCGACCCGATCAGCGGCAAGACCACGAAGTCGGCGACGCTGAGGTTCCCGCGGTTCCATCAGTGGGAGGCGGTCACCGAGTTGACCGCCGCGGTCACCGCCGAGGGGGTCGGCCGGCGCTACCTCATCCAGCATTCCGCCGGGTCGGGCAAGACCGATTCGATCGCCTGGACCGCCCACCGGATGGCGCGGCTGCAGGTCAACGACAAGAAAATGTTCGACTCGGTCATCGTCGTCACCGACCGCACCGTGCTCGACGATCAGTTGCAGGACGCGATCAGTCAGATCGACAACGACGCCGGCATCGTCGCGGCGATCGACCGCAAAGAGGTCGCCAAGAATCCCGACGTGACCTCCAAGTCGGGGTTGCTGGCCAAGGTGCTGCTCGACGGCAAGCTGATCATCGTCGTCACCATCCAGACGTTCCCGTTCGCGATGGACGAGATCCGTAAGAACAAGGGTTTGAAGGGCAAAACCTTCGCGGTGATCGCCGACGAGGCGCACTCGTCGCAGACCGGGGAGGTCGCCAACAAGCTCAAAGCGGTGCTGACCACCGAGGAGCTCAAGGAGATCGAGGAGGAGGGCGGAGAGATCAGCGTCGAGTCGGTGCTGGCCGCCGAGGCGACCGAACGCGCGGAGTCCGCGAACATCTCCTACTTCGCTTTCACCGCCACCCCGAAAGCCAAGACGCTGGAGCTGTTCGGCCGCCCGCCGATCCCCGGCGGCAAGCCGGTGGCGTTTCACCTGTACACGATGCGCCAGGCCATCGAGGAGGGCTACATCCTCGACGTGCTGCGGGGGTACCACTCGTTCAGCATTGCGTTCCAGGTGGGCAGGAACGCCGGGGTCGATGAAGAAGTGGATCAGGCCAAGGCCACCAAGGAGGTGAAGAGCTGGGTCAAGCTCAACCCACAGACCATCACCCAGAAGGCGGCGCTGATCGTGGAGCACTTCCGCGACAACGTCGCCAGCCTGCTTGAAGGCCACGCGAAGGCGATGGTGGTCACCGATTCCCGCAAGGCGGCGGTGCGCTACAAGCTGGCGATCGACAAGTACATCGCCGGAAAGGGTTACGGCTTCGGGACTTTGGTGGCGTTCTCCGGCACGGTGAGCGATCCGGAGTCCGGGCCGGACGACTTCTCTGAGGCGACCATGAACCCGGGGGTTCGTGACTTGCGGAGGTCGTTCGGCGGGGACGTGTACAAGGTGATGATTGTCGCGAACAAGTTCCAGACCGGCTTCGACCAGCCGCTGCTGTGCGCGATGTACGTCGACCGAGTGCTCACCGGAGTTACCGCGGTGCAGACCCTCTCGCGGCTCAACCGCACCTACCGCACCCCGTCGGGGATCGACAAGACCGCGGCGATGACGCAGATCGTCGACTTCGTCAATGACCCGGAGACGATCCGGGAGGCGTTCGAGCCGTACTACACCGTTGCGTTCCTGGAGACCGAGACCGACCCGAATCTGGTGCACGACCTGTCGGCGAAGCTGGACACGTTCGGCATCTACACCCAAGCCGAGATCGACCAGTGCGCGGCGGCGTACGTCGAGGGCAAGAACCGCAACCGGCTGATCGCGGCGGTCGACCCCGCCAAGAAGCAGTTCGCCAGCCGCTACCAGGCGGCGCTTCTTGCCAACAACGGCGAGGGCGACAAAGCGGCGCTGGCGGAGCTCGACATGTTCCGCAAGGACGTCGGAACCTTCGTGCGGCTCTACGACTTCATGTCCCAGATCGTCAACTACGGCGAGGAACTGGAGAAGAAGCAGATCTATCTGCGCACCCTCAACCGCTACATCCAGCCCGCCACCTACAACGTCCCCATCGACCTCTCCGATGTGGTGCTGGTCAACGTCAAGCAGGTCGACCGCGGCAAGACCGACATCAGCCTGGGCGTGCCGGTGGGGCTATACGGGATGACCGCAGCCGGGTCGGGGGAGAAGCGGGACCCGAAAATAGTTGCCTTTCAGCAGGTATTGGACCGGCTCAACGACCTCTTCGGGTCCGAGGACTTCACCGAGGGCCAGAAGGTGTCGTTCCTTCAAGCTCTGCTGCAAAACCTGCTCGGCGACCCCGACTTAGTGCAGCAAGCAAAGGTGAACTCTGCCAAGCAGTTCACCGAGTCACCGGACTTCGACGACGCCGTTAACGTGGCGGTTGCCGACAACCAGGGCGCTCATACCAAGATGAGCGACTACTTCTTCAGCAACGCACCGGGCCGGGAGCGGCTGATCGCCGACATCGCGAAGTGGTTCCACGAAGTGGTAGCAGCCGAGCTGAAGCCATGGACGGACAACGATCCCGAGGACTTGTCGCCGCAGTAATTCTCCGGTGAAGCCGTCCCGGGGGGCCGATGGGATCGCCGCACTGACCTTGTGGGGATGACAGTGGGACTGGCGTCTCCGCGGTGCCTCTCCGCGGTTTACCGGCTGAGGCCGGTGTCTTGGTCGTGAGTGAGGTCGTGGGTTCGGGTGCTGGTGGTGGGTGTGGCGTGGTGGCGGTAGGTGTCGGTGAGGGTGCGTTGGCGGGCGAGGAG
>JAUPKM010000323.1 GCA_030837445.1 Actinomycetota bacterium | reverse complement strand
TTGTACCGGTAGACGATGCGTCCACGGGTCAGGTCGTACGGGGACAACTCGACGACCACCCGGTCGTCGGGCAGAATCCGGATGTAGTGCATTCGCATCTTTCCCGAGATGTGCGCCAGAACCTTGTGGCCGTTGTCGAGTTCGACGCGGAACATAGCGTTCGGCAATGACTCGACGATCGTGCCCTCAAGCTCGATCGCGCCCTCCTTCTTGGCCATGGGCGTACTGACAACCTCTCGGATCTGTTGAGATGCGAACGCTTGGCGGTCGCTTTGCAGCCGGCCCGCCGATGATGCCTCGGGCCGTCTGGCACCCGGAGCGGGGGCCGAAATAGGATTCTACGCTAGCGGGTCGCCCCGCAGCAGGCCGCCCCCATCCTCGGCCGTGAGCACCCACGGACCTACGGACGTCACGGCCACTGTATGTTCCCAGTGAGCGGCGGGCGAACCAGCGGTCGACACCACCGTCCAGTCATCGGCCAGCACCCGGGTGTCGGCCGAACCGAGGGTGACCATCGGCTCGATCGCAATCGCCATCCCGACCGCGAGTTTCGGGCCTCTGCCGGGTTCCCCGAAGTTCGGGACGTCGGGGGCCATATGCATCGCGGTTCCGATACCGTGCCCGGTGTAGCCGTCGACGATGTCGAATGGCTGCCGGTGTTCAGCGGCAGCCGCCACAATCGTGGCCTCCACCGCAGCGCCGATGTCGCCTATCCGGGACCCCGCTTCCGCGGCCCGGATCCCGGCCCAGAGCGAGGCCTCGGTCACCTGCGACAGCAACTGGAGTTCCGGCGCAGCCCCCACCAACACCGACACCGCTGCGTCGCCGTGCCAACCGTCGACGATGGCGCCGCAATCGATGGACACCAGATCTCCAGCCCGGATTACCCGCGGTCCAGGTATCCCGTGCACGATCTCGTCATTCACGCTGACGCAGATGGTCGCCGGGAAGCCGTGATAGCCGAGGAAGCTGGGCAGGGCACCGTGGTCGCCAATGACGTCGGCGGCCAGGGCGTCGAGTCGGGCGGTGGTGATCCCGGGCGATACCGCCGCGGCCACCACCGCCAAGGCACGGGCCACGACCAACCCGGCCGCACGCATAGCGGCGAGCTGATCTCGGGACTTGACCTCGATCCGACCCCGGCGGAAGCCCACCACCCGTGCTAGGAGACGGCGTCCGACAGTGCGGCGATGACCCGGGCGGAAACTTCGTCGATGGTGCCCATCCCGTCGACTTGCACCAGCAGCCCCCGGTCTCGGTAGACGGCGACCAGCGGCTCTGTCTGCTCGGCATAGACCTGCATCCGGCGTCGAATGACATCCTCGGTGTCGTCCGCCCGACCCTGTTCCTTGGCGCGCTGCAATAGCCGGGCGACGACCTCATCGGTGTTCGCCGTAATCTCGACCACGGCATCCAGCGTCTTGTCCAGGCCAGCCAGAATCGAATCGAGCTCGCTGACCTGGTCAAGGGTGCGTGGGTACCCGTCGAGTAGGTAGCCGGCCGCCGTGTCCGGCTCGGCCAACCGGTTGCCCACCATCGCGTTCGTCACCGCGTCGGGCACGTAATCGCCGGAGGACATGTACTTCTGGGCCTCCTGGCCGAGGTCTGTACCGTCAGCCACGTTGCGCCGGAATATCTCACCGGTCGAGATGTGCGGGATGTTGAAGTTCTCGGAGATGACAGTGGCCTGGGTGCCTTTGCCAGCCCCGGGCGGGCCGATCAGAATTACGCCGGTCATCTCAGGAACCCTTCATAGTTGCGCTGTTGAAGTTGGGACTGCAGTTGCTTCACGGTATCGAGCCCGACACCCACCATGATCAGCAATGACGTTCCGCCGAACAGGAAGTTCTGCCCCACTCCCAGCATCGCGAAACCAGCGAACGGGATGATGGCGATCACGCCCAGGTAGAGCGAACCGGGGAAGGTGAGCCGGGTGAGTACATAGTTGAGGTACTCGGCCGTCGGCTTACCGGCGCGGATGCCGGGGATGAATCCGCCGTACTTCTTCATATCGTCGGCGACTTCCACCGGGTTGAAGGTGATGGCCACGTAGAAGTAGGCGAAGAAGACGATCAGCAGGAAGTAGGTGAGCAGGTAGATCGGCTTGTCGCCGGTGGTGAAGTTGGTCTGGATCCACTGCGCCCAACCCGACTGGCTGCCCGACAGGGTGACGATCAGCTGCGGAATGTAGAGCAGGCTGGAGGCGAAGATGACCGGGATGACGCCCGCCATGTTCACCTTCAATGGAATGTAGGTGGATGCGCCGCCGTAGAGCTTGTTGCCGACCATTCGTTTTGCATATTGCACCGGCACTCGCCGCTGGGCCTGTTCGACGTAGACGACCGCACAGATGGTTATCAACGCCACGAGTAGCACCAGGCCAAGGATGAACGCTCCCTTGGTCTGGAAGATCGTCGCGAACTGTCCGGGGAAGGCGGAGAGGATGGAGGCGAAGATCAGCAGGCTCATCCCGTTGCCGATGCCCTTGTCGGTGATGATCTCGCCGAACCACATCACCAGCACGGTGCCGGCCGTCATCGTCAAGATCATGCTGAGCACGACCGCTATGGACTGATTCGGTACCAGTTGCTCCGGGCAGCCCTGGAACAACCGACCTGGTGACCGGGCCAGGGCCACGATGCCGGTGCACTGCAGCACCGCCAACCCGACGGTCAGATAGCGCGTGTACTGCGTCATCTTCGCCTGGCCGGATTGGCCCTCCTTCTTCAGGGCCTCCAGCCGGGGGATGACCACGGTGAGAAGTTGGATGATGATGCTGGCGGTGATGTAGGGCACTACCCCCAGTGCGAACACGCTCAACTGCAGCAGCGCCCCACCCGAGAACAGGTTGATCAAGCCGTAGAGCGAATTTCCCTCCACCACATCGATGCAGGTCTGCACCGACCTGTAGCTGACACCGGGGATGGGGATGAAGCAGCCCATCCGGTAGAGGGCGAGCAGACCCAGCGTGATGAGGACCTTGTTGCGCAGGTCCGGGGTGCGGAAGATGGACGCGAATCCCGCGAGCACTGGCACCTCCTGGATCGGCGTCGGATGTGGATCGACTTATGTTCGGGTGAACCCGCTCGCGTGGTGATTGCGCCCACGGACCGCGCCCACCGGAGCCTAACAGCCGCGACCCCACCCACGGGGTCGCAGCCATCGGGCGCCTAGCTAGCGGTGGTGGTTCCGCCGGCGGCCGCGATCTTCTCGGCTGCCGACTTCGAGAATGCGTTGGCGGTGACCTGCATCGCGGCCGTCACCTGCCCACTGCCGAGCACCTTGACCGGCTGGTTGGCGCGCACGGCACCCTTGGCGACCAGATCGTCAATGCCGACCTCGCCACCTTCCGGGAACAACGTTGCGAGTTGGTCGAGGTTGACGACCTGGAACGCGACCTTGTTGGGATTCTTGAAACCCTTGAGTTTGGGCAGCCGCATGTGCAGCGGCATCTGCCCGCCTTCGAAGGCTGCCGGGACCTGGTACCGGGCCTTGGTGCCCTTGGTGCCACGGCCGGCGGTCTTTCCCTTGCTGCCCTCGCCACGACCGACCCGAGTCTTGGCAGTCTTGGCGCCGGGCGCTGGGCGCAGGTGATGAACCTTTAGCGTCATTTGGCTTGAACCTCCTCAACGGTGATCAGGTGGGTCACGTGGCGGATCATGCCGCGGAACTCCGGCCGATCCTGCTTGATCACGGAGTCACCGATGCGCTTCAGCCCCAGCGACTTCAACGTCTCACGCTGGGACCTCGTGCCACCGATCTCCGATCGGGTCTGAGTAATCAACAGGTCAGCCATCAGGACGCTCCCGCAGCTCGTGCCCGCAGCAGCGCCGCCGGCGCGACATCCTCAAGCGGCAGGCCACGCCGGGCCGCCACTTCCTCCGGACGCTCCAGCATCTTCAGCGCCACCACTGTCGCGTGCACAATGTTGATCGCATTGGACGAACCGAGCGACTTGCTCAGCACGTCGTGAATCCCGGCGCACTCGAGCACAGCCCGAACCGCTCCACCGGCGATCACGCCGGTACCGGGCGACGCGGGACGCAGCAGCACGACACCGGCCGCCTCCTCACCGATGACGGGATGAGGGATGGTGCCCTGAATGCGCGGCACCTTGAAGAATTCCTTCTTGGCCTCCTCGACACCCTTGGCGATCGCCGCGGGCACCTCCTTGGCCTTGCCGTAGCCGACGCCCACGGTGCCATCGCCGTCGCCGACGACCACCAGGGCGGTGAAGCTGAACCGGCGACCACCCTTGACGACCTTCGAGACCCGATTGATCGCCACGACTCGCTCGAGGAACTGGCTCTTCTCGGCGCCTCGCGAGTCGCGGCCACCGCCGCCTCTGCGCTGTGCAGCCATATTGTCTACCTCTTTCCTCTACTGCTCGTCAGAAATTCAGGCCGGCATCGCGGGCGCCCTGTGCAAGGGCGGCCACCCGGCCTGCGTAGCGGAAGCCACCACGGTCGAACACGACCGAGGAGATTCCAGCGGACTTGGCACGTTCTGCGACCAATTCGCCGACCCGCGTGGCCTTGGCGCTCTTGTCGCCGTCCAGGTTTCGCAGATCGGGTTCCATCGTCGAGGCCGAGGCCAACGTGCGCCCGTCGGCATCGTCGATGACCTGGGCGACCAGGTGCCGGGACGACCTGAATACGGCCAGTCGCGGCCGGGCCGCGGTGCCTGCCAAGTTCTTCCGAACCCGGCTGTGGCGACGTCGACGTCCGGTGGACCTGGGGTCCCCCGTGCCGATCTTGTTGATAACGGCCATGGGTTACTTACCCGCCTTTCCGGCCTTGCGGCGAATGACCTCGTTCGCATACCGCACGCCCTTGCCCTTGTAGGGGTCGAGTTTGCGGATCTTGCGGATGTTGGCGGCCACTTCGCCGACCTTCTGCTTGTCGATGCCGGAGACCGCGAACTTGGTCGGGCCCTCGACTTGGAATGAGATTCCGTCCGGTGCCTTCACGAGCACCGGATGGCTGTAGCCGAGCGCGAACTCCAGGTCATTGCCCTTCGGCACGACCCGGTAGCCGGTCCCGGAGATCTCCATCTTCTTGGTGTAGCCCTCGGTGACCCCGATGATCATGTTGGCGACCAAGCTGCGGGTGAGACCGTGCAGGGCACGGTTCCCGCGGGCGTCGTCGGGGCGAGTGACGGTCAGGACTCCTGCGTCGGCCGCGATCTTGATCGGCTCGCTGATCGTCAACTCCAGCGACCCCTTGGGGCCAGCGACCGATACCTGCTGGCCGTCGATGCCGACGGTGACGCCGGCCGGCACCTCGATGGGAAGTCTTCCAATACGTGACATTGTCTTCAGACCCCTCTCACCAGACGTAGGCGAGGACTTCCCCGCCCACACCCTTGGCCGTGGCCTGACGGTCGGTCAACAGACCGGCCGAGGTCGAGATGATGGCGATACCCAGTCCGCCGAGAACCTTGGGCATTCCAGTGCTCTTCGCGTACACCCGCAGACCGGGCTTGCTGACCCGGCGGATGCCCGCGATCGAGCGTTCCCGGTTCGGGCCGTACTTGAGTTCCACCACCAGCGTCTTACCCACGGCCGCGTCCTCGACGCTCACGCCGCCGACGTAACCCTGCTCCACCAGAATCTGGGCGATTCCCTCTTTGATCTTCGAGTGTGGCATCGCCACCTGCTCGTGGTAGGCCGTGCTGCCGTTGCGGACACGAGTCAACATGTCCGCGATCGGGTCGGTCATTGTCATGGCCGGCCTCTCTCTCGCCGTGGTTTCGTCCCCGACCCAGTGCCGGGGTGACCTGCGGCGTCGTTGTTGGTGCTGGTGCGCACGACCCCGGATGGCGTCGAGCGGTGGTGCGGGGTATTACCAGGAGCTCTTGGTGACACCGGGGAGTTCCCCGCGGTGCGCCATCTCCCGCAGGCAGATTCGGCAGAGGCCGAACTTGCGGTAGACCGAGTGTGGCCGACCGCAGCGGGTGCAGCGGGTGTAGGCCCGCACTGCGAACTTCGGCTTCGCGTTCGCCTTGTTGATCAGCGCCTTCTTTGCCACGTACTCACTTCTCCTTGAACGGGAAGCCGAGCTTGCGCAGCAGCGCCCGACCCTCGTCGTCGTTGGCTGCGGTCGTCACTACGGTGACGTCCATACCGCGGGTTCGGTCGATCTTGTCCTGGTCGATCTCCGGGAACATGACCTGCTCGGTCAGGCCGAAGGTGTAATTCCCGTTACCGTCGAACTGCTTGGGTGACAGGCCGCGGAAGTCGCGGATTCGAGGCAGCGCAACCGACAGCAGTCGGTCGAGGAATTCCCACATCCGGTCGCCACGGAGGGTGGTGTGGGCCCCGATCGGCATCCCCTCGCGCAGTTTGAACTGGGCGATGGACTTGCGTGACTTCGTCACTCGGGGCTTCTGGCCTGTGATCGTTGCGAGGTCGCGAACGGCCCCGTCGATCACCTTCGAGTCGCGGGCCGCGTCACCGACACCCATGTTCACGACGATCTTGACCAGGCCCGGCACCTGCATCACATTGCCGAGGCCGAGCTCGGTCTGCAGGTCGCTGCGGATTTCGTCGTTGTAGCGCTGCTTGAGCCGAGGAACGCTGCGTTCCGTGGCGGTGCTCGTCATCACAGATCCTTACCGGTTCGCTTGGATACCCGAACGCGCCGGGTGGTGTCGTAACTGGTTCCGTCGGGGCGGGTCTTGCTGCCCCGCTCCTCACGGACCCCGATGCGGGTCGGCTTACCATCGGCGTCGACCACCATCACCTTGGAGATGTGGATCGGTGCCTCCTTGGTGATGATGCCGCCCTCTTTGGCGCCGCGCTGCCCCTCGGTCACGCGGGTATGCCGCTTGACCCGGTTGATGCCCTCGACGATCACCTTGTCGGAGTCGCGCAGCACCGCGAGCACGGTGCCCTTCTTGTTGCGGTCCTCCCGACGACCGGCGATGACCTGCACGGTGTCGCCTTTGCGGATTCTGGTTCCTGCCATGGTCACAGCACCTCCGGTGCGAGCGAGATGATCTTCATGAACCGCTTGTCGCGAAGTTCGCGCCCGACCGGCCCGAAGATGCGGGTACCGCGGGGCTCGCCATCACCCTTGAGCACCACAGCCGCGTTCTCGTCGAATCGAATGTACGACCCGTCCGGCCGCCGACGCTCCATGCGGGTGCGAACGATCACCGCTTTCACGACCTCGCCCTTCTTCACCCCGCCACCGGGGATGGCATCCTTGACGGTCGCCACGATGACGTCTCCGATACCGGCGTACCGACGACCGGAGCCGCCCAGCACTCGGATGCACAACAGTTCCTTGGCACCTGTGTTGTCCGCGACGCGCAGTCGCGATTCCTGCTGAATCATGGCTGGCTCCTCACTTGGCCTTCTCGAGAATCTCGACAACTCGCCAGCGCTTGGTCGCAGACAACGGTCGGGTCTCCATCAGCAGCACCCGGTCACCGACGCCGCACTCATTGCGCTCGTCATGGGCCTTGTAGCGCGACGTCCGCCGCACCACCTTGCTGTACAGGCCGTGCTTGAACCTGTCCTCCACAGCGACCACCACGGTCTTGTCCATCTTGTCGCTGACCACGTACCCGCGCCGCGTCTTGCGGTCCGGACGGTTCGTCGCGTCGGTCGTGCTCGTGCTGCTCATCGTCGTCTCGCTCAC
Source organism: Actinomycetota bacterium (assembly GCA_030837445.1). Lineage (GTDB taxonomy): Bacteria > Actinomycetota > Actinomycetes > S36-B12 > UBA10799 > JACJWR01. Next base: position 33 of record JAUPKM010000323.1, on the reverse strand, counting down.
TTCACGTCGCCGGGCGCGGTGCGGATGCCGAGC
>JAUPKM010000322.1 GCA_030837445.1 Actinomycetota bacterium | reverse complement strand
TCAGACGCCGCCATGGACCCGATGTCGTTTGATGTTCCCCGGACTGGCACCCCGTGGAGGCGAAGCCGCTGTTTCGAAGGGTCGTCATCAAGCAGGGCCACCGGGTCGTAGTCGGAGTTGGGGTCCAGCAGCATGGCTGTGATCAGTTCGTCACCCGCCTCACCGGCCCCGAGCACGATCGTTCTCGGTCCCGAGCGAGTGATCCGTCGACGTTCCCGGATGCTGCGCACCAAGAAGCGGCCAGCCAGCATCGCGGTCAGTGCCATACCCGTGGCCAGGATCGGCGTCGACCGGGGGACATAGTGGTCCTCTGTCAACAATGAGGCCAACGTGATCGAGCCCCCGACCAGTGCCGCAGTGATAACGACTCCCGACACTTCATCGAAGGAGCCGAACTTGTAGCGGCCACGGTACAAGTGCAGGAGCAAACCGGCCACGACCTGGAAACTTCCCATGATCAAACCGATTTGGATGCCTCGACGCATATCCTCCATCGGCGCGGAGAAGTCGTATCGAAATGCCACCGCCAGCGGCATTGCGACAACCCAACATGCGAAGTCAAACGCAGCCTGCGCAAAGCGACGCATGTCCAATTCCGGTTCCCCTGATTCCCGCGGCACGGACTCCCAACATGGCCGGTTACCGAATCAACATCACCGGACGTGGGACAATGATACGCCTACGCGTCGAACACGAGGCGTTGACGGCGGATTTCCGCTGGATCACGCGACTCCCCGTCGGCCCGTGATTGAGCGCGTGCCCGCCTCGATGGGCCCAACACCCCCAGTGCCCCGATACCCTCTCTGCATGCCAGGCAGGGTCGTCATCGCTCTCACGGCCGCTCCCGCATACCGGCTCATCACCGGCCAAGTGCGTTCACTCGTCGCCCGCGGCTGGGAGGTGCACGTGGTCGTCGGTGAGTCCGTCGACGAGGTTCGCCACCCAGACGCCACGGTCCACGTCCTGCCGATGCGACGCGGCCCAGCCCCGGCGGCTGACTGCCTGGCGCTGGCCAGCTGGCTTCGACTTCTCCGCGAGACCAGGCCGGCCGTGGTGGTCGGAGCGACACCCAAAGCTGGCCTGCTGTCGCTGGCGGCAGCCGCCGCGGCCGGCATCCCGCACCGAGTCTGGTGGGTGTGGGGGCTGCGCAGCGAAGCGGGCGGCGGCCCGACGGTGCGCGCCGCAGAGCATGCCACCGCTCGTATGGCCACGTCGATCGTGGCCGCTTCACCGTCGCTAGCGGGTGTGATCCCCTCGGGTCGAGGGACCTCGCCAATTGTGCTGGGGTTTGGCGGGGTCGCCGGGGTGGACCTGCAGATATTCACCGCGGCAGCGGCGACTGACTCCTGCGCGCCTGCGATCGGGCCCACCTCGAACGTAACCTTCACCCGTGGCACGTCTGGAACGACGAACGTGACGCCTCCACCAACAGTCGCGTTTGTCGGCCGCCTTGCCGCCGACAAGGGGATCGTGGATCTCGCGCGGGTCTGGCCGCTGGTCACAGCCCGGTTACCGGAGGCTCGGCTCCTCCTGGCAGGCGCCGAGGACCACCTGGACGCGCCCGGTGCTTCTCTCGACCGCCTCTGTGGTCAGCGCGGGGTGACAAGGCTGGACTACGTCGACGACGTCCCCCAGTTACTCCGGCAAGCCGACGTGCTCTGCCTGCCAAGTTGGCGGGAGGGGATGCCCGCCGTGGTGCTGGAGGCGGCTGCATGTGAGGTGCCCACCGTGGCCTGGGACGTGACCGGCACTCGGGACGCGGTACTCGACGGACAGACGGGATATCTGATTCCGATCGGTGACCACGTGACGATGGCAGATCGCCTGGTGGAGCGGCTGTCGGCACCGGAGCGTCGTCGACAGATGGGGGCAGCGGCGCGACGCTTGGTAACTGAGCGTTTCGATCGGGATCACGTTGAGTCGCTGTTCGCGGAGTATCTGGAGTCCCTGGTAGGTGGGAACCGCCCGAGCGACGCGACCCGCAGACACGTGGACCTCGACACCGGCTCCCAGGATCGGGCCAGAATCGCCGGAGCCAACCTCGGGGAAAGCGCCTCTTGACCCGATCCGACCGAGGAGGCGAGAGTGCCCGACGTACTGATCCGTGGTGTGCCCGACGCTCTGCAAGCGCTGGATGCGGCAGCTCGCCGATTAGGGACGACTCGTAGCGCACTTCTGCGGCAACTTCTGCACCACGCGGCCCAGCCTGCCGCCGAGGTGACCGCCGCGGACCTGCAGTGGTTCGCCGCTGCCTGCAACGATCTGGACGATCCGGATTTCATGACGCGAGCCTGGTCGTGACGGACCGCGGACCGTGGCTGGTGGACAAGTCAGCCCTGACACGGTTGGGAACCAGCCGCGATGCTGAGGCTTGGGCCGGTCGAGCACAGCACTCCAGCCATTGAGGATCGGGCCTTGGCTGTGCAGGGCCGACTGGCCGAGAGAGGCCAGCACAGGGCGCCATCCGTGCCGGATCTGCTCATCGCGGCAACGGTGTTGCGCGCACTGACTATCCTGCATGACGACAAGGACTTCGAGCTGATAGCGGCCGTCACCGGACAGCCGACCCAGCGACTCGACTGACCGCGCGCCTTCGGCCGGTCGGCGCGCACACCTCCTAACTTGAAGCCATGCCGACCCGCGTCTTGCTACTCGCGGTCGTGCGGGAGGGGACCGGACCGGCGGCAAAGACTCTGGACCTGGCCGCCGGATTTCGATCCTGCGGCTGCGAGGCCACCTCAGTGCTCCTCCGACCCGACCCACGGGGGGCCAGCCAGGCTCTCGTAGCGGCCATACGCTCGACCCCAGCTGATGTGGTCGTGCTGCGGTCGCACTGGTCGTTGCCGGCGGCCGCGACCGAGCTTCGCTCCCTCCGGAGACGGGGCACGTCGGTGGTGATCGACATCCCGACCCCGGTGAGCGCGGGTATTCGGGAAATCCGCCGGTCTGATCGGAGCGTGTCTAGCCGGGCCACCCGGACAGCGCTCGAGGCCCTGTGGACCCCATCGGCATGGCCGCTCGCTGACCTGCTCGTGCAGTACGACACCGACGGCGCTCCCTGGCGGTTGCTCGGGGCCAACCGCAGGGTCACGCTGACAAACGGAGTGGACGTTGCCGCTCGACCACTGGCGGGTGGATGGTCGGAACGGGACTCGGTCACCCTGGTCGCTGCTGGAGCCCTGGGTCAGTGGCACGGCTACGACCGATTGCTACGGGGGATGGCCGCGGCACGCCGAGCCGAACCGGACGTGCGGGTCACGATCGTCGGGGATGGACCCGAACGACGTCGCCTCGTGGCGCTGGCGCGGCGCCTCGGCATCGCCCGTCAGGTCGACTTCACGGGCCCCTTGGTCGGGGCCGAGTACGACCACGTGATGGCGGGGGCCGATATCGGAGTCGGATCACTCGGTGAGCACCGCCGGGGTGGCTTTTCGATCTCCACCTTGAAGGTCCGTGACTACCTCGCCCGTGGGTTGCCGGTCGTCCTAGCTGGCGATGACCCCGACCTCCGCCACAGCCCGCCTTTTACCTTCCGGGAGACCGACGACGAGACGGCGGTCGACGTGGATCGGCTGGTCGACTGGCTCGGGAGTCTTCGGCGGAAGGTGCGCAACGACCCGGATTGCGCGTCAGCACCTGAGCGAATTCGAGCGTTCGCAGCGGACCGACTCGACTCCGCCACCCGCGCGGCGGCCATTCTGGCGGCCCTTCAATGAGCGCAACCGACGGTCGGGGCGGGGAGCGCAGCCCTGTGCGCCGCCGCGGAGTCCAGCTGGCGGCGGGCCTCGGAGCCGTGGTCCTCCTCCTCGCCGCTCTCGCCGCGTGGGCGCTTGCCTCACCGGTCGGGTCGAGTCCGGACGACAACTTCCACCTCGCGAACATCTATTGCACTGCCGGCGAGGCGACCTGCCGGCCGGAAGGACTCCGCGAGGTTCCCTGCTACGCGGGCAATGGCAAGCTGACCGCCGACTGTCAGCGGGATGCGGGCGTCACCGTCCCGGCCACCAACGGGATCCGCGGGGGCTGGTACCCGCCGCTCAACTACTCCGCGATGTCGGCCCTGGTCGGCGATACCGTCCGGATGACCACGCTGACGGTGCGCCTCGCCAACTCCGTCCTGTCGATCGCGCTGCTGATCGGCAGTCTGGCCCTGTCCAGCCGACGACTGCGTCCGGCCGTCGCACTGTCGTGGCTGGTCGCTGCGGTGCCGCTCGGGATGTTCCTGTTCGCCTCGATCAATCCGAACGCCTGGTCGGTGATCGGGGTCGCCGCCTGCTGGGGGCCGGCGCTGAGCTTCCTGATCGGCGATCACCGGCGCTCAGAGCCTCTACGCGAAGACGAGCCATCCGGGGCGCCGCGGGACGGGCGCGCCTCCTCTGCGCGCTGGCTGTCAGCGACCCGGATCGCGTTCGTGGCGCTGAGCACGCTGCTGGCGCTGGGGGCGCGCAGTGAGAGTCCGCTGTTCGTGACCGGCGTGGCGTTGGCCGTGACTCTGCTCGGGTTCCAACGCGAACACTGGCGACGCGCGCTGCTACCCGCCGGGATGGTGGTGGCGGCGGTCGCGTTCTACCTGTTCTACGGCGCCTCCAAGCTCTCCGAGATGATGTCCTACCAGCGCGACGGCACCGTCCGACTCTGGGATCTCACGGTCGGCGTCGCAGTGCTGCCGTTCCGCGGGCTCGGGCCGGACGGACCACTGAGTTGGCTCGACACACCCCTGCCGGCAACCGTCACGGTGTCCGCAGTCGGAGCCTTCGCCGCCGCCAGCATCATCGGTCTGGCCAGGATCGATACCCGAAAGGCGTTGGCCCTACTTGTCTTCCTGGTGGCCTGCCAACTCGGCGGCACCCTCGCCGCTTACCAGGCGATGTCGACCGGGAACAACCTGCAGCCGCGCTACTTCCTACCCGCCCTGTTCGTGATCGCCGGACTTGCACTGATCCCCAGACAACTCGTTGCGCCGCCGTCGGAAGTTGGCAGCGGGCCGCTCTCGCCGAACTTCACGTCCTTGCAGTTTTGGCTGATCGCGGGGGCCGTCATTGTCGCCAACAGTGCCGCGCTGCTCGCTGTGCTGAGCCGTTTCACCTTCGGCGTCGGTCCGCTCCAGCCCGACCTGCTCGCGAAGGTCGGTCGCCCGCCCTGGTGGTGGGAAAGCATCCCGGTCGGGCCGTTCGGGGTGTGGCTACTGGGCAGCGTGGCGTTTGCGGCTGCGATCGTGGTGGCCTTCCGGTTCATCCCGGCGCTGCGCTGGGATCCACAGAAAAGTCAGACACGGTGAGGTAGGCGAACACCCCACCCTCGTTCCGCCCGCACCTGCGTCGTTTGTCGCAAACGGTCTGCTGGCACGGCAGATCCCCCCTGCCAGCGGTCCAGGTCCGGGCGCTGTCAGCGGATCTCAGGAGGCGAGGTAGCGCTTGAAGGCCTCGCGTGCCATCGCTGAGACAGTTGTTCCTTCGCGTATGGCGCGGGCTTCGGCGGCGGCCTTGACATCCGCCGCGACGCGGAACGTGACCTGCGGAGATCGCGTTGCTGCCCCTGACAGGGAAGGTCGCCCGCCCTTGTTCTTCAGGTGTTCGTGAACATTGCGCACAGCTCCCTCCACGTAGGCCGCGTCCACTCGCCTACCCTGACTATCGTGAACCGCTTCATTCTCAAGGTCGATCTGGTGCGCCTCAATTGAATACGCCCTTTGTTCGGCCATCACTTCACCTCCTGTAACGGGTTGGCATTACGTGGATGATGAGCAATTTGTCGGGTAGGACGACGGCGATGATCTCCAGTTCGACACCTCGGTCGTCCTCCCCAATCCACACAATCTGAGGGTCACGCTCAACATCCTGAACAGTCTCGACAGTATGAGCGTGGGTCATCGCGAACTCTATGTGCGCGCGACCGATTTTGCGTTTGCGCGCCGCCTGAGTGATGTAGATGCCGCGCATATCCACACCTGAGTATTGCACGACACAACCAGGTAGTGCAAGGCACAACCTCGCGGGGGACACCTGCGGTCGCTTCGGGAGGTCTGCCGCCTCTGCGACCCCCGGTCGGGCCATTCGGGGTATGGCTGATGGGCAGCGTGGCGTTCGCGGCCACGATCGTGGTGGCCTTCCGGTTCATCCCGGCGCTGCGCTGGCATCAGGACACCGCCGCCTCGAGGTCTCGCATCCGTGCCACCATCCGCAGCGGCCAGGCGGCACCCACCTCAGACGCCTCGCCCGCAGGCCCGTCGGCGCCAGGCTCAGCCCCTACTCCGGCCCCCGCACCTGCCCGAGTGACGGACGCGAATCCGAACTGACGGTAGAACTTGGCCGCGTGCGGATCGACCGCGTCGACCACGAGGTACCTGGCGGCAGCCAGCCGGGAGGCCCGCACCGCCTCCACGACGGCGTCGGCGAGCAAAATCCGGCCGTACCCTCGCCTGTGCAGCGACTGATCCAACGCCAACTTCCCCAACAACAGAGCCGGGATAACCCGATACTCGCCCCGCGAGAGCCGTCCGGGCACAGCGCTGCGGGCAATCGCGAACCCGGAGAGGGTGAAGTAGGCAACCACCTCGACGAGTTCCTCACCGAGACCCAAGTCCGCGGCGGTCGGCCCGCCGCTGGTCCCAAACCCACGGGTCCCGCTGCTGGCCCCGACCCAGACGTAGGTGCGGCTGTAGTCCCTTCGGCCAGCCGAGGCGGCTGACTCCACCAGCCAGCGGTCAAGGTCCGCATTGCCGCAGCGGAAGGCCGAGACCCGATGACCTTCCCGGAGTTGCTCGCGAACGAACCTGCGGGCCACCGCTAGCGGCGCTCGACGAGTTCCGCTGCATCCTGGATGGCGGCAGCCAACGTGCTGTTGGGTTCGGCCGGAGCATCCAGCGCCGTCTCCAGCTCCTCGAAGAGTGCCAGCGGCACGGGCCAGCTGTTGGCCTCCTCGATCACCCGCTCGGCAGACTCCAGGCCAGCCGTCAGAATGAACGCGCTGACCGAAACATGCTGTAAGTCAGCCGCCAACCGTAACCGTCGCTGGGCCTCCGGCCGCAGTCGAACCTCGAGCCGTTCACTGGCGCGGGCCGCCCGTGGCTCCGCCCGAGCACTCCCACGACGGGCATCCTCCGGCGCTTCCTGATTGTCAATCATGACGACCTCCCCGTACATTGTCCGTACTATCAGGTAGCATGTCAACGGGCCTCCTGCCCCTGAGTTTCGCGGGCATTTCTAGTTGAGGCACCGAACAACTTTCGCGGGCATATTGACTTGAGGCACTGCGCGGCACGGTCAGACCATTCGCGTCATTCGCAAACCAACCAACGCCACCCCACCACCGGCTCAGTTGCCGCGGCTCAACAGGCCCCGGCTCAGCCGCCGCCGATAGCCTTCCGGTCGCGCCTATCCCGACGCAGCCCCGGATACCGAACCGCCGCCCGCAGGAATCGCGGGTTACCCCACAGGTAGCGCCGACCCAGCCGCTTCGGCTCCGTGACCAGTCGGTAGAACCATTCGGTACCGGATCGCTGCATCCAGGTCGGCGCCTGCGACTTGGTCCCCGCGAGGAAGTCGAACGCCGCCCCCACCGCCATCGCCACGATCGGCAGTTCGGCGGCCAACCGGTTGACCTCCCAGTCCTGTTTCGGAGTACCCAATCCGACCCAGACGATCTGGGCGCCGGTCCGGGCGATCCGCTCGTCCTGCTGGCGTCGCTCGGCCGGACTCAGATCCCGGAACGGCGGACTCTCTGCACCGACGATCTGCGCCTGCGGCCACCTGTGCGAAATCGCCTCCCGAAGTAGACCCAGGGTTGCCGGCGACCCGCCGAGCAGATAGTGCCGCGGCCCGTCGGGGCCGGACGCCGCCATCACCCCGGTCATCACGTCCGGCCCGTACACGCGCTCCCACTCCGGCGCGACCCGCGGGTAGGCGCGGCGGCCCACCCAGGCGACCGGCACCCCGTCTGTGAACACCACCGCATCGGGCGAGGCCAGCAGACTGGCGTAGGCACGGTCATCGTCTGCGAGGGCAACTGTGTAGGCGTTGGCGAAGTGCACGGCCAGGCCTTTGGCCCGATTGATGGCAGCTTCGGTCAGCACGCCTGCCACGGCTGCTTCCAACGGCGCCACCCGAAACGGCACAGGGCCGACCCGGCAGGAGGGTAAGTCACGCAGTGGACTTGGCCCAGTCCCCGGCATCGGGCGCACCCCGCCCAGTTTTGTGCGCATCGGCGCGGGCGTCAGGTGTCGGTGGCCCTCCGGGCCAGAAGTTGCCTCGGCGTCACTCATCGCCCGCCTCCGAATCTGCGACTTCGTCAGCACCCACAACGTCAGGGTAGGCGGACCGGTACCACTGGTAGGTCTCCGTGATTCCCTGCACCAACGGCACCTCGGGCTCCCAGCCGAGTGCTCGCAGGCGGCAGACATCCAGCAATTTCCGAGGCGTTCCGTCGGGTTTGGAGGTGTCCCAGCGGACCTCGCCAGCGAACCCGACCACGCCCGCGACGATGTCCGCG
>JAUPKM010000321.1 GCA_030837445.1 Actinomycetota bacterium | reverse complement strand
TCGGCGGCACGATGGGCATAAGCCACCCGCCAAAGGCGCCGTCCTGACGCACCTTGAGCCGGGTGAAGAGCAGGAACGGCACCACGACGGCAGTCGCGAGGCCCATCACCGTTCCCACCGACCAGAGGACCCAGTCGATGGCGACAGCCGCAGTCTCACCGATCCAACGGGAGCCGACCAGCAGCGTGGCCGTTCCCACGGTCATGAAGGCCATCGGAGGTGCTCCGAAGAACTGCGCCATCACCGGATCCCCGTGCAGGGCAGAAAACGTGCCCCGATTGCGCAGCCAGTGGATCGGGACCACGACGCTCAGGGTCACCAGGATGGTTGCCGACAGGGCCCAGGCGACTGTGGTCACGGCGGAGACACCTGGGACCGCGATTGGCAGGGTAGCGCCGGCCGTGGCGACGATCCCGGTGCCCATCGCCGAGGCAAACCAGTTGGGTCCCATCACCACCCGTCGACCCGAATTCATCGGGGAGGCCAACACCTGCAGCCAGCGGGACAATCCGGCGGCGCCGGAGCGACCTAACGGGAGCGTGCTGTCCGCTGACATGGGATGACCCTAGTCCGGGTGATCCGGTTCTCACCTGATGCCTGAACCTCGCGGCCTGTGCACCCAAGGCGGCTATGCCGCACTCAGCGCACACGCTGACGGGACCGGCCCCGGTCAGCCCCGTTCCGGATCTGCGAGGAAGTCGTGCAGCCATGGGCCTCGGCGCCGGGCGATCCAGGTAGAGATGTGCAGGCCGGCCCGCCACAGGAAGATGCACCAGGGGGTGACCAACACGGCGGCGATCAGGTAGTGAACCGGTTCTTGGCCTACGTACCGCAGGATGTAGGCGGCGGGCGTAACAGCCAGTATCGAGGCGGGCCAGGTCAAGCCGAAGTAGGCGATGGTGATTGCCAAGCTGTACCGCAGCCAGGTGTCCCGACGACGCACGCGTTCCCGCCAGGGCAGCGGATGGAATGGCAGTAGTGGTGCCATGATCGCCGCCAAGCCGAGATAGGCCAGCGGCATCGAAAGTACAGCGACGCAGATTGCGATCGAGATAATTGGCTCGTGCTGGCCGGGCAGCAAGCCCAACGAAAGCAAAAGGCAACCTGGTGAGATGAGAATCCAGAGCCCAATGTTCTCCACCGTCATGATCCGTCGGATCTGAACAGGTCGATCCATCCGCTCCAGGACTTGTTCGGCCCGGGCCCCAAACAGGTTCGTTGCCGGGACATCGGCGTAAGCCCAGGACGCCAGCGCGATCGGTAGGAAGACAAGGGCGGTGTGGTTCAACACGATGTCTGGGTTGATGAAGAACCAGGCCCCCAGCGCGAGGCCGATGTTGATGATGACCACGCTGAGGACCTCAAACGGAGGCCGGAAGTTGATTTTCGTCTCGGCGACCACCTGGGGCCAGAGGGGTCCGTCGATCTCGTCGATCCATGGCTTGTGCAGCCTGTCCCGCAGCCGCCTGGCCCGCTCCGCCGCCGCTGAAAGGGTCATATCGCCATCATCGACGCAGGATCCCACCGCTGTCATGGCATATGGCGGCGTGTCCGCCGACGAGGTCACTACGCTGAGTGCGGTGAATCGCCGCGCGCGGACGACTTCGGCCCCGCCGGGGTGGGAGCCAACTGGCGGGCACGGACAAGAGGGCGGGGTCATGCGGGCAGCGAAACGCGATAGCGGCAGGCAACAGGACACGACATGTCGGTAGCCACCTCAGATCGGCTGCGGTCCTCGCTGCGCCACCTTCCCGGGGTCGCCGCGATGGTCGGATACCGCGCCGCGTGGTTGCCCAAGGACATCGTCGCCGGGTTGGTCCTCTCGGCGCTGCTGGTGCCGCAGGGGATGGCCTACGCGGAGCTGGCCGGATTACCCGCGGTTACGGGGCTCTACACCTCTGTGCTGTGCCTGATCGGATACGCGATCTTCGGACCGTCGAAGGTGCTGGTGCTCGGGCCAGATTCGTCGTTGGGACCCATGATCGCGGCGACCATCCTGCCGCTCGCGGGGGCGGGCGGGGACCCCGCCCGAGCTGTGGCCTTGGCGTCGATGTTGGCCCTGCTGACGGGCGCCATGATGATCGCCGCGGGCGTCGGTCGACTTGGATTTGTCGCCGATCTCCTGTCCAAGCCGGTGATTCTCGGCTACATGAACGGTTTGGCCTTGACCATCCTGGTAGGGCAACTCCCCAAGCTGCTGGGTTTCTCGGTGGACGCAGACGGCTTCATCGGTGAGTTGCTGGGGTTCATCCAAGGTGTGCTGGACGGTGAAGTGGTGGTGGCCGCCGCATTGGTCGGCCTTGGGTCGCTCGCGGTCATCCTGATCCTGCAGCGGGTCCTCCCGCGGGTGCCGGCAGTGTTGGTGGCGGTGCTGCTCGCGATGGCGGCTGTGGCTGTGTGGAACCTGGGAGAACTGGGGGTCAAGCTCGTCGGCACTCTGCCGCAGGGCTTCCCGGAGCTCAGCCTGCCGGCGGTCGGCTGGGGCGATGGGCTGGCGTTGGTGGTCGGCGCTTTGGGCATCTCCCTCGTCGCCCTCACGGACACCATTTCGACGGCTACTTCGTTCGCCGAACGCCGAGGCGAGGAGGTGGACG
>JAUPKM010000320.1 GCA_030837445.1 Actinomycetota bacterium | reverse complement strand
CGCGCCGATCGGACCTGTCGCATCCTGGGCTCCCACCTCGTTGCTCGACGGGGCCGGGGCACCCCGCTGACTTCGGCCAGTCTAGGTGCGACCCGCGTGGACGCGCGACTTGCCAGGTCAGCGGCGGGGATCGCGGATTTCACCTCACCAGCGCACGCCTGTTATTCTCAGCCCGATGCGCCGTTAGCTCAGTTGGTAGAGCAGCTGACTCTTAATCAGCGGGTCCGGGGTTCGAAACCCTGACGGCGCACCAGCAAAACCCCTGCTCAGCAGGGGTTTTTTGCTTTTCGGGACTGACCAAGCCCTCTAGAGCCCTGCCGTGTTGCGTGACCTGCGCTCAACGACGGCGAACCCCCCAGGAAGTCGACCACCACCGACCCCCAGGGGTATATAGGTACGCGAACCAAAGCTACTGCCGAGGTGCACTGAAGTCCGCCAACTCTGGCGACTAGGGCCGCTTGCCAGGGAACTGCAGGCGGGGCTCAGTTCACAGCGGGTTGCACGGCCAGTCCAGTGCCCCCGTTGCCGCCCCGCCCGCCGTCGCCGCCCCTACCGCCGCTGGTGCCGACTCCGCCTGCTCCGCCGGCACCGCCGTTGCCTGCTGCGCCGCCGGGGCCTGAGGTGCCGTTCGCGCCTGAGGAACCTGCTGCGCCGCTACCGGCACCGTTGCTCGGCCCTCCCGCGCCGCCTGCGCCGCCGTTGCCCCCGTTACCGATAACTCCGGCGTTTCCGCCTCGGCCGCCCGCTCCACCGTTGCCAGCGGCCCCCGCTGGGGAGTTGGTGATGCTCAGCACGGTGATCGCGCCGATGTTTGAGCTGCTGTAACTAATCAGGTTGCCAGTGGTGAGGTACGCGCGGGTTCCTGACGAGGTGAGTGCCACACCGTAGTTGTTGGCAGGGATTGGTGCGTTCTCGATAACGGTATCGGTGGCGGTATCGATCACTGCCATGTATCCGGCGGGACTGGTGACGTAGGCACGCGTTCCGTCAGGGCTTACCACAACACCGTATGGGTAATTAATCCCTGTGATCACCCTGGAGACGGTATTGGTGGCGGCGTTGATCACCGAGACTGTATTGGAGTAAAAATTGGCGACGTACGCCTTTGCCCCGTTCGGGGTGACCGCCATGGAGGTAGGTCCCAAGCCCACAGGGACGGTGGCGATGATGGCGTTGGTGGCGGTGTCAACGACCGATACTGTGTCGGTCCCGGTGAAGTAGACGCGGTTACTTGTCGGGTTGGCTGCAACCGCAAGCGAGGCTGTGTCTAGGCTGATGGTGGCGACCACGGCGTTAGTGGCGGTGTTAATCACCGACGCGGGGCCGCCGGATACGTCGGCGATATAGGCCCGGGTCCCTGCCGGGTTGATGGCCACCCCCACCGGATAGCCGCCCACGCTGATGGTGGCCGTGACAGTGTTGGTGTTGGTGTCGATGACCGACACTGTGCCGCTGTCCCGATTGGTGACGTAGGCGCGGGTGCCTGCCGGGTTGATCGCCACGGCGACCGGGGTAGTGCCAACCGGGATGCCTTGGGTGACCGTGTTGGTGGCGGTGTCCACCACAGATACGCTCGCACCTGCTTGGTTCGTGACGTAGGTGCGGGTACCGGCCGGATTGACCGCTACCCCGGTGGGGTTGGCGATACCAATAGCGGTGGCCACGCTGTTGTTCGCAGTATCAATCACCACAACAGTGCCGGAGGGGTTAGTGGCGTAGGCCCGTGTGCTGCTCGCGGCGATATTGCCCTCTTGATTTCCACTAGGGAGGTTGAGAGCGATTGTTGCGGTAACCGTATTGCTGACGGTGTCGAAGACAAGTACTTCGTAGCCGCTGTTGTAGTCCTGCGAGCCAGTTATGAACAGCTGGTTTCCGGTGGGGTCCACTGCCAGCCCCAAGCTGTTTCCGTTGCCGAGGTCATAAGTCGCAGTGACCGTATTGGTGGTGGTGTTAATGACCGAAAGATTCTTGTAACCATCGACAACGTATGCGCGTGTTCCATTGGGGTCGACCGCGATGCCACGCAGGTAGTCAGGACCGACGCTGATCGTTGCCGTCACCGCGTTGGTGCTGCTGTCGATCACCACTACTTTCGCTCCGTTGTATGAGACGGTTGCATAGGCGTAGGACTCGGTGGCGGCGATTCCCGAGGCCCAGTACCCGATATCGATGGTGTCGATCACGGCGTTGGTTGCGGTGTCGATCACCGACACCCCTTGGCTGGTCGAGACGTAGGCGCGCGTCCCTGAGGGGTTGACCGCAACCCCATTGGGTTGGTTGCCGACGCTGATCGTTGCCGTGACCGCATTTGTGTTGAGGTCGATCACCGAAACTGTGTCGTCCGACGAGTTTGTTACGTAGGCGCGTGTCCCTGCGGGGTTGACCGTGACCCAGTCTGGGTCGTTGCCTACGTTGATCGTTGTAGCCACGGAGTTGGTGGCTGTGTCGACCACGGATACGGTGTCGCCGTCCCGGTTGGTGATGTAGGCGCGGGTGCCGGTCGGGTTGAAAGCTACGCCGGCAGGAGTCCGAAACGCGGGGCTGTTGATGGTGGCGGCAACCTCGACAGTGGTGGAGCCTTGCCCCCCGGAGGTTCCATTTCCGGCCGCTCCGCCGTTGCCTCCGTTCCCCGCTGCGCCGCCGTTACCCCCGTTTCCACCAATCCCACCGCTCACTCCCGCAGTCAGAGCGGTGTACCCGGCTCCACCGTTTCCTCCGTTGCCGCCGGCGGTAATCCCCCCCTTCGCGCCGTCGACTCCTGGCGTGCCACCGGACGGCGCATCCCCTCCCGCGCCACCGTCGCCTGGCCTACCTGGGTTGCCGCCGTTGCCCCCATTGCCGCCGTTGAGGTTGGTGGCATCGCCAGGCGCGCCGTTGCCACCATTGCCACCAATGCCTGCGGCTCCTCCCGCGCCGCCCGCGCCGCCGTTGCCGGGCTGGGAGATGAGGAACAAGATACGGCCCGTCCCGGCCTGGCCTCCCGCGCCGCCGATACCGCCGCTCCCGCCATCGGTGCCGTTACCCCCTGCACCGCCGGGAGAGGTCGCATCTGAGCCGTCGATGCCCCGGCCACCGGCTCCGCCCGCCCCTCCGGCCCCTCCGTCGCCAGGGCGGCCAAAGATGAAGCTACCGTTCCCCCCTGCACCGCCTTGGCCACCGGCTCCGCCGGAACCTCCGGCACCGATCAGTACGGCTGCGCTGCCAAGTGCGCCGACACCGCCCGCCCCGCCGGAGCCACCATCACCCCAGAGGGAGAGCCATCCTGCGTTGCCCCCGAGCCCGCCGGAACCACCGGCCTTCGTCGCATCGGCAGACGCCCCACCAGCCCCGCCGTTGCCCCCATTGCCCAGCAGCAGACCGCCAGACCCGCCGTTGCCCCCTGAGCCATGCGGCGTGGCGGCGGCCCCACCATTGCCGCCGTTGCCGAACCAGCCCGCACTACCGCCGTCACCGCCGTTGTAGCCGTTGCCGCCGCTCCCGATCAGCCCGCCATTGCCTCCGGTGCACGAGCTTGCCCCGGCGCACGTCGCTTCGGTCCAGCTGTAGCCGTTGCCGATCAGCACGCCACCGTTGGGGTTTTCCGCAGTGCCGTCCCCGACGAAGAATCTGAACAGGTCCGCGACCGGGTTGGCCGTAACCGCACCGGTAGCCGCGCCAGCGGCAATGGGTGTCGTTGGGTACGAGGCCACGGCGACAGTCGCCGCCGTGGACTGCGCCGCACCTATTTCTCGACGTGCTGCCGCCACCACAGTCCACGCCGCCGCCGACTCCAGCGGCGCACCCGGGAACGATCCGGACCAAACCCCATCAACCGCTTCCACAACTCCAGACGCCGCTGCCGCCGCCGGAGCCATCACCGGTGCGGCTGGGACCGTCTCGGCAACCCCGGGAACGAGGTCGATGAATGTTGGGGTCGAAGGCGTCAGCTCGACCGGGACAGAAGCGGTCGGGCGGAGGAGGCGATCCCCGACGACCTCGGTCGACACACGAACGGGAGGAAGTACCGATTCGGCGGGAGGCGCTGAGGTCAACCCATCGGATTCCACCCGGCCGCTCGCGGTGGTGATGTCGGAGTCATTTTTGACCACCGGTCCATGGGCACCCTTCACCCCGCCGGACTCCCGGCCCCCCGACAAACGTTCTGGAGCGGCGGGTCGCGCGTCCCGCGACCGCGAACCCGAGGACCCGTCACGGGTCGCTCCTGCCGAAGTCGCTTCGCCCCTGACCGACGAATCCGTCGACTCGTCAGGTGACGCCCCGGCCACACCCGAAGTCAGACTGCCCGCCGCAGCACCGATACCCAGGGCGACCGCCAGGCCCCCGACCCTGCCCACAAATACCGAAGCCCGCATGACGTCCCCCCGTCGATCACCCGACGCCTGCGGAGGGAAATTCCCCGGCCCGCCGTCGCCGCAAAATGCCGCTATTGAGTGTCGAAATATGGCACAGGGTCAAGTCGAAATCAAACACCGGGGATTGTTGGCTCTTCAAAGTTAACCGGGCAATTGCGCGGTGGTGAATCCGATGCGGGCCCGCTGGGCGCGGGTGCAGTGGAAGCGTATCCGGCGCCGTGAGTTCTCGGTGTTGCGGAAGCCACAGGCGACACGTTTGACCTGTTTGACCAGCCGGTTGAAGCCCTCGGTTCGGGCGTTGGTCAGACCGGTGTGCAGGAACGCCAGGACCGCCGGCCACCAGGTCTCGATCGTGGTGGCCAGGCGGTGCAATTCGGGGATCTTCGTGTCTGCGCACCAGCTGTAGAAGCGGTAGAGGCGGGTGCGGATCTCGGCGTCGTCGGCGCGGTCGCGGGCAGCGGCCAGTAGCTGGCGCAGCTCCTCTTTAGCGATGTAGGCCGACAGGATCTGAGCACTCGGATCGTTGTCGATCAGGGCGTTCCACATCAGCGCGAATCCTCTGGGCGACAGGCGTTCTCGCGCTGTCAACAGCCGGCGGCGATTGGCCCACTCGGGGTCCTGCTTGCGGCCCCGCCGGCCGTGGGTGTCGAAGGTGACCCGCCGTCGCACCGCTGTCAGCGCGTCGTTGGCGAGCTTGACCAGATGGAAGTGGTCGACGACCAGCACGGCGTTGGGAAGCACCTCGCTGGTCACCGCAGCGGCGTAGGCCGCCGACGGGTCGATCACCACATGGGTGACCCCGGCCCGGAAGGCCTCGCTCTGCTCGCCGAGCCATTGGCGGACCACCGCCCCGGTACGGCCTTCAACCTGGCCGAGCAGGCCCTGATCGCCGCCCAGATCGACGAAGCCGGTGTCCCAGGGATCGGTGCGCACCCACCGGCCACTGTCCTGGTCACGGGTCCAGCGGGGCTTGCCGCGGCGGGTCTCGTCGATACCCAGCACCCGCACCGGCGCCACCTCGCCCAACACCGCGTCCGCGTGGGCCACGAAGGCGGCATGCGCGGTCGGCCAGGACACGCCCGCGGTGTCGGCGACCTCGACCACCGAGCGGGCCGCTTCCCCGACGCACCGGCCGATCTGGGTACGCAGCCGTGTCGTGGTGCGCCGCCGCGCCGGCACCTGCGGCAGCGACTCGGTGAAGCTCGAACGTTCACAGGTCTCGTTACGGCAGCGGTAGCGAGTCTTGTTCCACCGCAGAATGATTGGATCATCCCCGTAGCGGATGTCGCGCGGGGCGGTGACCGCGTGACCCTTGACCGAGGTCGAGGCAATCCCGCAATCCGGACAGCGCGACGCGTTCGGATCGGTGGTGATCACCTCGACCACCCGGGTGCGATCCGCACGCTGGACCACCGCGCGTACCCCGAGTCCTTCCAGGCCCAACAACAACGACGTAGGCTCGACCATGCCCCTGGCTCTCCTTCGAATTCTGAGTGCTTCGCAACATCCAGATTCCCGAAAGCCAGGGGCGCCTCACGCCAACGACACGCCGACACCCTGACCAGGCACTGCCCGGTTAAGTTTGAAGAGCCGGATTGTTGATCTTCATAGACAAGTTCATATTCCACAATGCATTTCAGTTGAATCCTCAAAAGGATTCAGAACCGATGGCTTCAAGCCATCCCGCCATGTCCGCGCCAAGATCGGCGAAATGTTCTGAGAACCGGTTCGAGCCTCCAATGCCTCAACGCTCTGCAATCGTGAAGAGATGGGCGACGCCGCACCATCACCCGCGATCCTTACGGTGTTCCGGTCACGACTGCGCCCAGAAGCCACCTCCCTGGGCTACCACGAGCTGGCCGACGACCTTGAACGCCGGGCACGAGCGATGCCTGGATTCGTGGAGTTCAAGACCTTCACCGGCGACGACGGGGAACGGGTGTCCATCGTCATCTTCGATAGCGTCGCCCACCACAACGCCTGGCGCGATGATCCCGAGCATGTCTCGGCTCAGCAGCGAGGAATCGCCGAGTTCTACGCCGAGTACCAGATCACCGTTGCGCAGGTCATCCGCCAGCACACCCACACCGGTCCCGAGTCCGGGACCTGGCCCTCCCTTGCCGACCATCGGCTCGACAGTCACCCCCAGCCACCCGAACGACTCAGGGGTGCGTTCGCAGACTCGCACGAGGCTGATCACCTGGCGCGTCGAGCGGAGCCCAGGTGATCCCCGCCTGTTTTTGCAAGAGTCCCGTCTAGCCATGTCTGCCAACCCGCTTGATAGTCTCTGACCTCGAAAGTCCGGGGAGGAACGACAATGAGCCAATCTTTGACGCCAGCCGGTTGGTACCCCGATCCCAGCGGTGCGCCTGGTGTGCGTTACTTCGACGGCACGGACTGGACGGAGCAGCGCCAGGCGGAGCCTGCCAGTCCCGTGCTGTCGGATACACAGCGGTCCGACATTTTGGATCGCGCCGTGATGATGGCAGTCAGCCGGGGCGGCCGGGTCGAGTATCGCTCAAGTTTTCAAGCGACAATCGTGTGGGGCCAGCCGGTCAACAACGTCGTGCACGTCCTGTTAATGATCTTCACCTGCTTTTTGTGGGCCATCGTCTGGCTGTTCATAGCCAGCAGCGGTGGTGAGCGCCGCGAGACGTTGAGCGTCGATCCCCAAGGCGGGCTCTGGGCGAGTGGATTCGTCCACGGCTCCAAGACTTTCTCAGGCCCGGTGAGACTGACTTAAACCTGCTTGCCCCGAGGACCGGCGGTAGTCGGAGTCGTGCCCAATCAACTCGGACCGGGTACCGATAAATCGCCCCTCGCCCGACTCGGCGATGATTCCGACGACCGGCTTTCCCAGCACGCGGGTGCTCGAAAGCTGTCCCGCTTCTCAATGTTCGGTAAGTGTTCCGTCGGCCACTTTCGGTACACCAGGTACATCGCCGCCACCACCGACGCCCCCTCGTTCACCGTGATCGTTTACGCGCGGGTCGGGTCAGCACGCTAACCCAAGCTTTGGAACAGCAGACCGAACAGTTGACTGCCTCCGGGGCGGGCCGCATCTTCCACGACGTAATGTCCGGTGCCCGCGACGACCGGACCCGGATTTGCCGCGTGCCTCAACGATTCGCGTAGTGGCGACACCCTGATCGTGTGGCGACTCGACCGACTCGGCCGCAACATGCGCTCGATCGTCAACACCCTGCACGACCTCACCGAGCGCGGGGTTACCGTGCGCTCGATCCACGACGGGGTCGACACCTCCACCAGTACCAGCCGGATGCTCGCCGGAATCTTGATGTCGATCACTGTCCCGTCCAAGTTCGGCGACATGACGCTGGGCCATGGGTCGAGTCTCGATGTTCGCCTCACGCCCGGACCTCGTCTACGGCATCGGCACGTCGTCGGCTTCGCCGCAACGGTTCCGCAGGTCGGCCAACGGCTGGCGGATCGCCTGGATCTCGGCTTTGGTCTGCGGGTTGGCGTCCAGGTACTGCTGCAGTTGCACACGAATCTCGTCGCGCGGCTGGCCCTTGAGCCCGGTCATGAACGCATTCACATCAGGGTGGGTGAACAGGTAGGCCGACGTGGCTGCCGAGACGCCGGCCGCGACCCCCGCGAGGTCTGCGGCGGTGCAGTTGGGCGGATCGGCCAGTGCCGCCGGCTCTGAGCTCAGCAACGCACCCGCGGCCAGACCTGCGCTGAGCGCAGCGGCAGCAGCGCGCCGGGCCAGACAAGCGCGCCGGGCCAAGCAAACATCGAGCGACATGGGTGCTCCTTCATCAATCGTGGTCACCATGATGGAACGCGGGCTAGCGCGGGCCGATCCCGCCGCCCGGTCGGCCGCCATCGATCCCCGGTCTGCCGACCCCGTATCCAGGATCAACCGGCCCGCCGCCAATCCCGATGCCGAGATTGGGCGGATCGAATATCACGCCTGGGTCGTAGTTGTCGTAGTAGAGGCAGAGCGGGTCGCCGTAGTCGTAGCAGGGATACGGGCTATAGGGCGCAGACGGGCTCGGGGAGTTACTGGAGCCGCCCCGCACGTCGCCGCTCGCGCACAGGGTGCTTCCGCCCGCGTAGTTGCAGTCGGCCCCCGCCGACGGTGCGACGACGACTCCCGGCGCCATCAGCGCGACCGCCACCGCTGGGAGTAGGTGAAGTCGTACCCGCACGTCGAAGTCCCTTTGCTCGTACCCCTGACGTGAAGCACACCACACTGCGAGTCCCGCGAACTAGGGCCGAACGAACTTTTCGACGGGGTTTCAGGCTGGGCAAGGAACCTCAGACTGTGAGAGATTTGGGTGCTGCCGCCCGCAAAGCTTTCCCGCTAGGAGGTCTCCTTCCCATGATCAGCACCCGTTGGGCCCGCTTGCTGGGTGTGCCTGTCGTGTCGGTCGGCCTACTCGGTGGCGCGCTGGGTGTCGCAACGACAGCCAACGCCGATGATGATGACAACGACTACTATTCGGCCTTCGACGACGACTACGACGAGTTCGACGACTACGGTCCGGCCAACGAGATCTACGCCTCACCGGACACCTACGCCGACCCCGCCCCGAACCTGATCCCGTGGAGCCAGTGGATCAGTGGCCCCATGGCGTCGGCGCCGCAGGTCGACACGACCGTCCACCAGAGCCGTTAGTCGAACTCCAGTCTGACGAGCGAGCAGTCGTCCTCGAACGCCCCGGACGGTCTGCGCCTCCCCAGTTCCGCGACGAAGTCGTCCAGCGACGATTCGGCCATCGCGGTGAACACATCCCGGAGATCCTCCAACGGCAGCTGGCTGCCGTCATCGAAGGCATCCTCATACACGCCGTCGCTGAAGAGCAGAATCCGACAGCCCGGCGGCACGATGTAAGTCCGGGTGGCGTAAGTGCTGTCGGCGAAGAGCCCGATCGGGCGGCCTTCCGCGGGCAGTACGGTCGAAGCCGAGCCGCCGACCGCGATCGCGGGAGGGGCTCCTGCACTGGCATACCGAAGCGTCCGCGACGACAGTTCATAGATCCCGCACCACATCGTCAGGTAGTTCCCGCCCTGCTGGTCCATCGGGAACCGGCGGTTGAGTTCCGATAGGACCTGGGCGGGGGCAAGCTGGGCCGTTTGGAAGACCGCGCCGGTACGCAACATGTTGTGCACCGACACCGAGAGCAACGCAGGACCGATGCCGTGTCCGGAGACGTCGATCAGATAGACGACCAGGTGGTCGTGATCCACCCACCGATAGTCGTAGATGTCGCCGGCGAGCTCCTCGGACGGCAGGTAGCGGGACGACACCCGAACCGGGCCGTGCAGATCACCCGGCAGGATCGAGGAAACGTAGGCCGCGGCACTGCGCAACCCCGCCGTGAGCAGGTCGGTCTGCGCCTGGAGCCGTTGTGCGAGTTGACGGTTCTGCTCGTCCCGCTCCGCGAGCTTGCGCCGGGATTCCACTGCCTCGGTGATGTCGATGATCTGGGAGATGAAGTTCTCCACCGCACCGCTGCGGGTCCGGATACAACTCACCGATATGTGACCCCAGATCGGATGACCGTCGGCGTGGATGAACTTCTTGTCCATCTGGTAGGCGTCCAGCCGACCGGCGAGCACCTCCGTGACGTTCTGCAGGTCGGCGTCCAAGTACTCCGGGTCGGTCAACTCCTGCCACGTCTTCTCGCGCAGCGTCGCGGCGTCGTGGCCGAAGAACTCGCTCAGCGCCGGGTTGACGGTTTCAAACCGTCCTTCGGGGGACACCAGACACATGCCGATCGCCGAATTGTCGACCAATCGGCGGTAACGCAGATCGGCTTTGTGACGCAGTTCCCGAGCTTGAGCGAGCAGGCGCGCGGCTTCGAAGCGGTCGTTGACATCACGCCAGGTCAAGGTCAGCGAGTTCGCAGAGGCCCGAGAAGCGCGCAGGTCGTACCGGCGGGTCTCGTCAAGAACGTCGTTGTGGTATTCGAAGTCGTCCATGACGACGGGCTCGCCGCTGCTCAGGCACCGCACGTAGGCGTCGAACAATCCCGCCTCGATGATGCCCGGCCAGTGCTCCAGCAATCCATGGCCGAGAATCTGCTCACGCGGCAACCCCACCGCCTCGCACGTCGCCTGGTTGATCTCCCGATAGGCAAAGTCGATCACCCGGCCGGTGGGGTCCCGCACCGCTTCCAGCAGAACATAGGGATCGAGCAGAGCTTCACTGCTGGCACGCAACCGATCGCGGGCTTCGGCGAGATCCCGCGCCATCAGGAATCGTTCGGTGACGTCGCGCCAGGTCACCACGATGGCGGTCGGGGTTGCCCGGGTGGCTCTGATGTCATAGCGGCGGGTGTCCCGAAGGACCTCGTTGGCGTAGGAGAAGTCATCGAGAACCACAGGTTGGCCGGTGTCGAGGCACCGCACGTACTTGGCGAGCAATCCCGAATCGGCGATACCTGGCCAGTTGTCCAGTAGCCTGCTGCCGCGCAGGTCCTCCCGAGACATCCCGACGTAGTCGCAGGTCGCTTGATTGACTTCCCGATAGATGAAATCAACGACGTTTCCGCGCGAGTCCCAAACAGCTTCGAAGAACACGTGCGGGTCGAGCAGTGCATCGCTGCTGGCGCGCAACAGATCGCGCGTCTCCTCCAGCGCTCGCGCCGTCTCGTACCGTTCGCTGACATCGCGCCAGGTCACAATGATGGCGGTCGGCGTGGCCCGGGTTGCGCGGATGTCATAGCGACGCGTGTCATGGCGAGGGGAGTCGGCCCGAATTGCGCCTCCGTAGAAATAGTCATCGATGACCACCGGTTCGCCGGTGTCGAGACACCGCACGCAGGCGGGGAACAGGTCCGTTTGGACGACCCCGGGTGAGATCTCCACCAAACCCCGATCGAGCAGGTCATCCCGGGACAGTCCGACATAGCTGCACATCGCCGGATTGAGTTCCCGGAAGCGGAAATCGACGACGCGCCCAGCGGAATCCCGCACCGCCTCCAGAAGCACATGGGGATCAAGAAGCGCATCCACGCTGGCCCGCAGCAACCGCAGGGCTTGATCTTCGTCGAGCTTCCCCGGCTCCTCCGGCGTCCGCTGCAGCACCAACCCGAAACTAGCAGAGTCGCGGCCGATTGCCTCGTCCCACCGCTTCGCAGCCACTTTTGGTAACAGTTTGATCACCGTTGCCGATACCGTGTTGTTATGCCCGGTAATCGTCGACGTGTCTTCCCCGTCCTCACCGCAGCGGTGGCCATCCCGGCCGCCGTGCTCATCGCGGCCGGCGCCAGCGCGCGCCCCGCCGGTCCTGCACCGACCGGCTGGCAGCCGCAGATCGTCCTCGCCGCCCCGAACGGGTCCGGCTTCGCCCATTACGTCGTCAGCCCCAGCATCGAGCTAAGCCCCAGCACGGAGCCCCAACTCGACCAGCCCGGACCGACGCTGACCACGCTCGTCGCCAGCCGATCCCGGGTTCGCACCCTGCCGCCGGGAGTCGGCATCGAACGCGGCCTCCAGGTCAGAACGATCCTGGTCGAACGGGCGATCAGCGCCCGCTTCCCGGAGGTCACCAACATCGGCGGTATGCGACAGGACAGCCTGCACTGGCACCCGCAGGGGCTGGCCATCGACGTCATGATCCCGCACTACGACACCCCGGCCGGGAAGGACCTCGGTGACCGGATCGTCGCCTTCGTGTTCCAGAACGCCGACCGGTTCGGCCTCGACAACGTGATCTGGCAGCAGACCTACTATCCGCTGTCAGGCAAGCCGCGCCTCATGGCCGACCTCGGCAACGACGACGCCAACCACTACACCCATGTGCACATCGCCACCACCGGCGGCGGCTATCCCTCCGGCGGCGAGAAGTACTACGGCTGACGCATTCCCGGCCTGAATCCAGGTCGAACGCCCCAGGTTCAGCGTCGGATCGTGCGGACCACCACCACGACGGTGACGACGCTCACCCCGGCGAGGGTGGCCACGACTGCGGGTTTCTTGACGAACCTCAGCAGGGCGGCCTTCAGGTCGTCCGCGAGCCGTTGCGGGTTGGCCCGCACGGCCAGCGAGTCGACGGTCAGCGCCAGCCGGTCGCGCGCCTGGGCGATGTCCTGCTTGATGACCTCGGGATCCCGATCCACCACTGCCGTCCTCGCTTCCGCGCTGGAGAAAGTGCCGCCTTGCCGCATTACCCTAGATCAGGACCGGGCCTGCGCAGGAGCAGGATGCACCGGAATGCCGCGACGGCGACGATGAAGGGACGAACCGTGACCGAAAATGCGCGCTTGGAGGTCGGCGATACCGCACCTGCGTTCAGCCTCACCGATGCCGACGGCAACACCGTCACGTTGTCGGATTTCACGGGCCGCAAGGTGATCGTGTACTTCTACCCGGCCGCCTCCACTCCGGGGTGCACCAAGCAGGCCTGCGCCTTTCGCGACAGCCTGGCCGAGCTGAACGATGTCGGCATCGACGTGGTGGGGATCTCCCCGGACAAGCCCGAGAAGCTGGCCAAGTTCCGCGATGCCGAGCAGCTGACCTTCCCGCTGCTGTCCGACCCGGAGAAGTCGGTGCTGACCGCGTGGGGCGCTTTCGGCGAGAAGAAGATGTACGGCAAGGTCGTCCACGGCGTGATCCGTTCGACCTTCCTGATCGACGAGAAGGGCAAGGTCGCCCTGGCGCAATACAACGTCAAGGCGGCCAACACGGCCTCGGCGATTCAGAAGATCATCGCCACCTGACGTTACGGCCGACGATCACTGCCGGCTAGCGCCCGCTGAGGCTCTCGAGCAGTAGCGCCTCGGCGACGGCAGCCCGCTCCAGAACGCCGAGGTGCAGGCTTTCGTTGACGCTGTGCGCCTGGGTGCCTGGGTCCTCGACACCGGTGACCAGGATCGTGGCGTCCGGAAACGTCGCGGCGAACTCGGCGATGAAGGGGATGGATCCGCCCAACCCCATCTCGACCGCCTCGGTTCCCCAGGCCTGCCGCAGCGCAGCACGGGCGGCGTCGTAGACCGGTCCGCCGGCGTCGATGGCATAGGGCTGGCCGACGTCACCGGGAGTGACGGCGACCGACGCGCCCCACGGCACGTTCTCTTCGAGGTGACGGCGGAGGGCGTCGAGGTGCGCCGCGGCATCACCGCCGGGTGCCACCCGCAGACTGACCTTGGCACTGGCCCGTGGGATCAGGGTGTTCGACGCCTTGGCGATCGGCGTGGTGTCGATGCCGATGACGGTGATCGCCGGGGCGGCCCATAGCCGCTGTTCTGCTGTTCCCGAGCCGATCTCCTGCACGCCGTCGAGCAGTCCGGACTCGGCGCGCACCCAGTCGGCGTCACGGTCCACCGGCGCCGTGGCGCCGTGGTGCAGTCCGGCCACCGCGACGTTGCCGTCGTCATCGTGCAGGCTCGCCAGCAGGCGCACCAGCACCATCAGCGCGTCGGGCACCACCCCGCCCCACATTCCGGAGTGCAGGCCGTGGTCGAGTGTGGCCACCTCCACCACGCAGTCGGCCAGGCCGCGCAGCGATACCGTCAGCGCCGGGATCTCGGCGGTCCAGTTGTCGGAGTCGGCGATGACGATCACGTCGGCGGCGAGTTTCTCGCGGTGTTCGGCCAGCAGTCGGCCCAGCGAGGGCGAACCGGACTCCTCCTCCCCCTCGACGAACACTGTGACCCCGACCGGCGGCCGTCCGCCGTGCGCCCGGAAGGCGGCCAGGTGGGTGGCGATACCCGCCTTGTCGTCGGCGGTGCCGCGGCCGTAGAGCCGGCCGTCGCGCTCGGTCGGCTCAAACGGCGGTGAATCCCATTGCCCGCGTTCGCCTTCGGGCTGCACGTCATGGTGGGCGTAGAGCAACACCGTGGGCGCCCCCGGCGGTGCCGGGTGCCGGGCGATCACCGCGGGGGCACCGCCGGCGCTGACGATCTCCACCTCCGAGAAGCCGGCGTCACGTAGCAGCTCGGACACCTTCCGCGCGCTGCGCTGCACCTCGTCGCGGCGGGCCGGGTCGGCCCACACCGACTCGATGCGCACCAGATCCTCGAGGTCGCGGCGCACATCGGGCAGCACCGCGCGCACGCGTTCGGTCAGATCGTCCACACGACTGACCCTACCCAGCGGCGAGCGGGCTAACGGGTCTCCAGGATCGCGACGGCGGCGGCGGTGTCGCCGTCGTGGGTCAGCGACACGTGGATCACCACATCGGCGAGGTGCTCGGCGATCGCCCCGGTCAGCCGCACCTTGGGCCGGCCCCACATGTCGGTGACGACCTCGATATCCCGGTGGATCCCCTCAGGCAGCACCGGCCGCTGGGCGAACCGGGACCCCGACCACGCCTTGATGACCGCTTCCTTGGCCGCCCACCGGGCCGCCAGGTGCCGTGCGGCCACCGAACTGCGGTCCGCGGCATCGCGCCGCTCGCCGGGGGTGAACGTCTCGGCGAACACCGTCCCGGGCTGGTCCACCTGCTCGGCGAACGCCGGGATGGACACCAGGTCGATGCCGACGCCTACCACAGCCACGGGCAGACCCTAGCCGATCGAGCCGCCCCGGTAAGCCCCGTCAGTGTCCAGTCGGGCCGTCGGGTCCAGCAGCATGGCGGCCTCCTGTCCCTTTTCCGGCGCGTCGTGGTCGAACCGACGGTCGGCGGGACGCTCGTAGAGCGGACGGCCGCCGGCCATCGCCGACGCCAGCCGGCGCTGACCGGCCAGCACCCGCGCCTGTGCGCGCTCGGAGTAGGCGGACCGCTCCTCGGCGCTGAGCGCGGCCAGGAACGCCTGCGGGTGCACCAGCGCCACCAGACCTGAGACGTGCCCGAAACCGAGGCTGGTCAGCAGACCGGCCTTCAGCGGCAGCTTCCCGCCCACGTGCAGGGTCTGCCGCGGCCAGACGAAGTGCGCCGAACCGGCCAGTTCGTCATCGACGCAGTCCAGGCTGCGGTTCGGCGGGATGACCCCGTCCCGCAGGATCTGGCACAGCCCGATCAGCTGGAAGACCGCCGCGCCACCCTTGGCATGCCCGGTGAGGCTCTTCTGCGAGACCACGAACAGCGGGTTGCCCTTGGCCCGGCCCAGCGCGTCGGCCAACCGCTCGTGCAGGTCGGTCTCGTTGGGATCGTTGGCCAGCGTGGAGGTGTCGTGCTTGGAGATCACGGCGATGTCATCGGCGCCCACCCCCAACCGGGAGAGCGAGCGCGCCAGCGCGGAGTCACGCCCGCCGCGACCCGCGCCCAGCGCACCCAGACCCGGGGCCGGAATCGAGGTGTGCACGCCGTCGGCGAAGCTCTGCGCGTAGGCCACCACACCCAGGACCGGCAGGCCCATCTTCAGCGCCAGGTCACCGCGCGCCAGCAGGATCGTGCCGCCGCCCTGGGCCTCCAGGAAGCCCAGCCGGCGCCGGTCGTTGGCGCGGGAGAACTTGGCGTCGCTGATGCCCTTGGCGCGCATCATCTCGGTGTCGGCGGTGGCGGCCATATCGCCGAAGCCGATCACCGCGTCCATGATCAGATCGTCGAAGCCGCCGGCCACCACCAGTTCGGCCTTGCCGAGCCTGATCTTGTCGACACCCTCCTCGATCGACACCGCGGCGGTGGCACACGCCCCGACCGGGTGCACCATCGCCCCGTAGCCGCCGACGTAGGACTGCATGACGTGTGCGGCAACGACATTCGGCAGCACCTCCTGCAGGATGTCGTTCGGCTTGGCGGTGCCGAGCAGGTTGCCGTGGAACATCCGCTCCATCGACGTCATACCGCCCATACCGGTGCCCTGCGTGCTGGCGACCAGGCTGGGGTGCACCCAGCGCATCAGTTCGGCCGGGGTGAAACCGGAAGACAGGAACGCATCGACGGTGG
>JAUPKM010000319.1 GCA_030837445.1 Actinomycetota bacterium | reverse complement strand
CGGGAACTTGATCGGCTCTCCGCGAGTCCAGCTGGAGTCGAACTCCTCGCCGGTCGCGAAGTCGACGCCGGTGTAGTGCACCAGCACCTCGGCGCCGGCGACAGCCTCGGCGCCGTCACCGACCACGACGTCCTCAATGACCAGTTCAGTCGGTGGCTCCCCTTCTGGGAACGGGATTTCGGGCGGCTGCAACTCGGTCATCTAGAGCACCTTCACTAGGTCGACGACGAACACCAGGGTCGAGTTGGGCGGAATGCCCGGGATATTGCTGCTGCCGTAGGCCAGCGCTGGAGGCACGATCAACAGTCGGCGCCCCCCCTCCTTCATGCCAGGGATCCCCTGCTGCCAACCGGGGATCACCTGGTTCAACGAGAAGGAAATCGGCTCCCCTCGCTGCCAGGACGAGTCGAACGCGCTGCCATCACTGAACAACACGCCAGAGTATTGGAATGTGCCGGAGCCGCCCGGTTTCATGACTTTGCCATCGCCGAGGTAGACGTCCTTCTTCACCTCGGCGGTCGGGACTGGCTCGCCCTTGGTGACGGTGATGATCGGTGCTTGCCCCTTCGGCCCGGAGACCGTCACACCGTTGGCGGTAACTGTGGGGCCCTGCTCAACCGGTCCACTGGCACTCGGGGCTGTGGTGGCGACACCCGTCCCGGCGGCAGGGGATGACGCGGCTGGCGAGGCGGCCGACGAACTCGACGAGGCGCTGGAGCCACCGCAGCCGGCCAGTGTCACGGCCGCCGCAGCAGTCACGAGGGCAAGTAGGGTCGCCTTCCGGCGGGTCGAATGGCCTGTTGCGGCCCAGCTTCGTGGCGTCATCCCGCGATGGTATCGCCGCGGTCGTTCATGGTCACGCTCCGCCACCCGCGATGACCTCACATGCTCTCGATCAGCCGGGCAACTCGGTCGTCCACGCTGCGGAAGGGATCCTTGCACAGCACTGTGCGTTGGGATTGGTCGTTCAGTTTCAAATGCACCCAGTCGACGGTGAAGTCCCGCTTGCGCTCCTGTGCCCGTCGGATGAAGTCGCCCCGCAACTTGGCCCGGGTCGTCTGTGGGGGCAGGGTCTTCGCCTCAAAGATGCGGACGTCGTCGGTGACTCGGGCGGCTTGACCGGCGTCTTGCAGTAGGTAGAACAGGCCGCGGCTACGAGTGACATCGTGATAGGCGAGGTCCAACTGGGCAATTCGGGCGCTGCCGAGGTCCAGGTTGTGACGTTGCATGTAGCGCCGCAGGACACGTTGTTTGATTGCCCAGTCGACCTCAGTGTCGATCAGAGACGGGTCCTGCGTGCTGACGGCGTGCAAGGTTCGAGTCCAAAGTTCGGCCGCTCGGGCATGAATGGAGCCGGGTGTCAGCCAGCCCTCGGCGTCGGCGTGGTCAAGAGCCTTGGACAGATACTCCTGCTGTAGGTCCAGTGCCGACAGTTCGCGACCGTTGGCCAGCCGGACAGTCTTCCGCCCGGTCAGGTCATAGGAGATGTCTCGGATCGCTCGGATCGGGTTCTCAAGCGTCAACTCTCGCATCGGCCGGCCGGCCTCCAACAGTCGCAGCACAAGATCCGTGCTGGCCACCTTCAACATCGTGCTGGTCTCACTCATGTTGGAGTCGCCCACGATCACGTGCAGCCGCCGGTAGCGATCTGCGTCGGCGTGGGGTTCGTCGCGGGTGTTGATGATGGGACGGCTGCGAGTGGTCGCGCTGGAGACTCCCTCCCAGATATGTTCAGCCCGCTGGCTGAGGCTGTAGACGGCCCCGCGGGGAGTCTGGAGCACCTTTCCTGCCCCACAGATGAGTTGCCGAGACACCAGGAATGGGATCAGTGAATCAGCCAGCGTGCTGAAGTCGCCCTGCCGACCGATCAGGTAGTTCTCGTGGCAACCGTAGGAGTTCCCCGCGGAGTCGGTGTTGTTCTTGAACAGGTAGATCTCCCCGCCGACGCCTTCGGCCTGCAGCCGCAGTTGAGCATCCACGACGAGGCCTTCCAACACTCGTTCGCCCGCTTTGTCATGAGTCACCAGCGAAGAGATGCTGTCGCATTCCGCCGTTGCGTACTCGGGGTGGCTGCCGACGTCGAGGTAGAGCCGAGATCCGTTGCGCAGGAAAACGTTGGAACTGCGCCCCCAGGAGACCACCCGGCGGAACAGATACCGGGCGACCTCATCCGGCGACAATCGACGCTGCCCGTTGAAGGTGCAGGTCACGCCATACTCCGTCTCGATGCCGAAGATGCGACGATCCATCGGGCGGGCTAGCCGCTCTCGAGCAGCAGAGCGTCGAGGGTGTCACCTGTGAGCCGTCGGAAGCAGCGACGGCCGCGGTCCCGTTCCAGCGTGGCCACCTCTAGAGCGGCGGGTGCCAGCGGCTCTGCCTCGCCGGACAACAGGGACCGGGCCAGCCTGAGAGCTGCCGACAATTCCATCCCCTCCTGCCAGGACTCCTTCAGACGGCCGGACATGGTCTCAGCTGAACCCCCCATCGCGACGTAGCCGTACTCATCGGCCACGGACCCGTCAAAGGTGAGCCGGTACAACTGATCAGTGTCGGCCGTGTCACCGACCTCGGCCACGACCAGTTCGACTTCGTACGGCTTGGGGGCTTCGGTGAAAACCGAACCGAGCGTCTGCGCGTAGGCATTGGCCAACCCGCGAGAGGTGACATCGGAGCGATCGTAGGAGAAGCCGGTAAGGTCGGCGAACCGTACGCCAGCGACCCGCAGTCGCTCGAATTCGTTGTACTTGCCGACCGCGGCGAAAGCGATCCGATCGTAGATCTCGCTGATCTTGTGCAGGGCGCGCGACGGGTTCTCGGCAACCAGCAGGATGCCGCTGACATAGGACAACACGACCACCGAGCGTCCGCGGGCGATACCCTTCCGGGCGAAGTCGGCCTTGTCCTTGATGAGCTGTTCCGGTGACACGTAATAGGGCATGCTCATCGTTCGTCACCACCATCGAGGCCGGTCAGGGTCGCTTTGGGACCATCCGGGCTGGTGTACCGGGCCTGCACCACATCGGCCACCACCGCTGCGATCTCGGAATCCGGCAAGACGCGTACTCCGTCGACGTCCGCAACGGCTACCAGCGGGTAGATCTTGCGGAACAGGTCCGGTCCCCCGGTGGCGGAATCGTCATCTGCCGCGTCGAACAGCGCCTCAACACACGCCTGGGCGCAGCGCTGCTCCGACAGTTCGTCTCGGTAGAGCTTCTTCAGGGAGCCCCGGGCGAACATGCTGCCGGAGCCGACCGCGTAGAAGTCGTGCTCCTCATAACGGCCGCCGGTCACGTCATAGGAGAAGATCCGACCGCGGTCCTCGGTCAGGTCGTAGCCGGCGAACAGCGGAACCACGGCCAATCCCTGCAGTGCCATTGCCAAGTTCGCCCGGATCAGGGTGCTCAGTCGGTTGGCCTTGCCGAGGATCGACAGGGTGGCACCCTCAATCTTCTCGTAGTGCTCCAACTCCAGCTGGAAAGTCCGGACCAGTTCCATTGCCAAACCCGCGGTGCCCGCGATGCCCACCATCGAATAGGCGTCGGCGGCGTGCACCTTCTCGATGTCGCGTTGGGCGATGACGTTGCCCATCGTCGCCCGCCGGTCGCCGGCCATCACCACGCCGCCGGCGAAGGTACTCGCCACGATGGTCGTTCCGTGCGGGCTGACATCCGCATATCCCTGGCCAGTGGTCACGCTGGGGTAGCCCGCACCGGGCAACAACTCGGGTCGGTGGCTGCCGAGGAAGTCGACGAACGAGGCGGAGCCAGGAGTCAGAAAGGCCGCGGGTAGCGCACCAGAGCCATCATCGAGGGCCACCTACTCACCGCCCTTCTGGACGAATGCGGCGACGAACTCCTCGGCGTTCGTTTCCAGTACGTCGTCGATCTCGTCGAGGATTGCATCGACGTCGGCATCCCGAGCCGAAGTGTCCGGGGCGACTGCCTCGACCACATCGTCCTCGACCACCGCATCGCTGGGCTTGTGTACTTTTTCCTGTCCGGCCATGGCCGATCTCCTTT
>JAUPKM010000318.1 GCA_030837445.1 Actinomycetota bacterium | reverse complement strand
CTCGTTGATGATCCGCGCCTGCCAATCGTCAGTTTCACAGGGTCAGATGTTGTTGGGTTCGACTTGGCCGCGCGCGCACCGCGGAAGAAGGTGATCTTGGAATTAGGTGGCGACGCCGCGGCGATCGTGTGTGATGACTTCAAGAGCGACGCGGACCTAGCGTGGGTCGCGAAGCGGGTTGCGACGTTCTCGATGTACCAGGCAGGTCAATCTTGCATCAGCGTTCAGCGCTTGCTCGTCGCCGAGGACCTGGCCGATCGGCTCATCCCGATGGTGGTTGATGAGGTCCGTGCGCTCGGTGGAGGTTCCGCTGCACAACCGGGTGATTCGGTGGGCCCCGTGATCGATGAGAGTTCCGCGCAGCGCCTAGAGGCGTGGATCCAGGAAGCGGTCTCCTCCGGTGCGCAATTGCTCTGTGGCGGGCGTCGCGAGGGAACGTACGTGGAACCGACAGTGCTTCGCGAGATTCCGGAAGCCACTTCGCTTGGTCACAACGAAGCATTCGGTCCGGTGCTGGGGATTCGAACTTTCCGCATGGTTGAGGAGGCATTCGAGATCGTGAACAGTTCTCGGTTCGGTCTGCAGTGCGGCGTGTTCACTCACAACATCCAGGTCGCGTTTAGGGCCCAGCGTGACCTTGAAGTCGGCGGAGTGATCGTGGGGGATGTTCCCAGCTTCCGGGCGGATCAGATGCCGTACGGAGGAGTGAAGGACAGCGGAACTGGGCGCGAGGGTCTGCGATCGGCGATGCGTGACTTCACGGAAGAGCGCGTGTTAGTCCTGACCGGAATTGCGCTCTGACGCATCATCGCGCAGATCGAGAGCAGACAGAAAGTCCGAGCCAGACGGCCGGTTCAGGCATGAGTGAGTAGCTCGCGGAGTTCACGCTCGAGGTCCGTCGAGCCCGCGACGGGTAGCGCGTCTGGCTGAGGTGGACTCGCTAGTTCAGGGGGCTGTTCCAGTTGGGACGGCGGATGCGATTTGTACGTCTTGCCGCGGGGGCTCGTCCAGGTCAAGCAGTCACCCCGCCCAGCGTCGGCCACGACTTGCCACGAGTAATGGGTCTTGAGTTTGTGGTGGCGTCGACATAGGCAGTGAAGATTGGCTGCGGCGGTGGAACCGCCGGACGCTTCCTCGCTAAACGCGACTGTGTGATCAAGATCCGTTCGGAACGCGGGCTGTGAACAGCCTGGGAATCTGCAGGTCCGATCTCGGGCGACGATGTACTCGCGAAGCGCCATCGGTGGAACGTACGTGCGGCGACCGAAGTCGAGCAGGTGACCCGTCGCCGGGTCTGTAACGAGTCGTCGCCACTTCGAGTCGGCAGCAAGTTGTCGGCCGAGGCCGGCCGGAATTGGGCCGAACCCAACGAGCTCGCCGGGGTGGTTCGCGAGGCCGAGCAAGGTCGGCAGATCTACGACAACTTGGGTCTCAAGACGCTTACGACCATGGTGAGTCGGCAGCTTCGGATCCTCGGCTGCGCGCTGCGCCCAGGCGGTGAGTGCGTCTGCTCGTTTGTGTGCCAACGTCCGCGCATCGTGAGGATGAGTGCCTGCTAGCCCGCAAGCGGTGAGGGCATTCCATACGGCGATTGCGTCTGGTGCGGGCAACACGGCTTCGATCGTGGCCATGACGCCCCCGTCTGAGAACATCCGGACCGCACGCTTGGCGAACTCAGCCTCCACCTCGTCAGCGATTGGCAGCGGTGCGATTCGCGCGGCAACGCGCCTGGCATGGCGGCGCAACTGGCCAGGTGTCTTCGAAGCTGCGCAGTTGAGAACGACCTGTTCGACCTGCGCCGCTTCCGATATTGAAAGTCGGCCGCACTCGTCGGATATCGCCGCTGCGTGGGAGTAGCCAATTTCTCCCGCTGCGAGCAGTTCCTCAGTGCGGCGAAGCTTGGATTGAAGACTTCTAGTGAGGGCGATGGATTGGTCGGCGGCGAAGTTGGAGACGCGCAGGGCAGTCGAAACCTCCTCTCGAATGGGATCAACGACCATGAACGGGTCCTCGATGAATTCATCAGTCGGTTCCTCACCTGCGACTGCGGCTAATGCTCGGAGTCGAAGTGCCGCTACCCACGATGCGTGCCGATCAAGGGCGACCAGGAGGTCAATTTGAAGTTCGGCGGGAAGATCCAGAGGGTCGAGCGAGCCGAGGGCGCCGAGGGTTCTCGCGCTCGGAGCGTCAATGAGGGCCCCGGCAATCACCGCTGACGGGGGCGCGCCGTCAGCGGTGGTGAGTCCGAAGTCGGACTGTCCTGCGTTGGCCATGGCGACATATTACTCCGTTTCGCTGGACAGATTCGTACACATGTTCGAGTGTCGCCTTCACGCTTCTGCGGTTCGAGTCACGGATGAATTTCACCGCTCCTACGTGCGTCCTCAAACCCCGTTAGCCCAAATGGGGGTAACTCGGTGTGGGGAAGGGGGACGGCGGGACTTGTGCCGAGCAATAGCGCGTAGGTACGCCTAAATTTGCAGGACCAGATGCTCAGTTGGCCATGACTGGATTGGATAGGTGGCGCATGTCTGTCTCCCGTCCTTCCCTGATGTGCCGCTCCCCGAACAGGACTCCTGGTTTCAGTCGCCTTCACCCACGGAAGTTGATCGTGGCCTCGGTGGTTGCCCTATTGGCCGGAGGGCTGTCGGTCGCGGCTCCATCGTCGGCATCGGCGGACCCCGGAGACAACCCGGTAAGCTTTACCAGCGATGGCACCTACACGGGTCCTGACGGTGTGACGGCAATCAAAATCGTCGCGACCGGTGCGGGTGGTGGCGGCGGCTCGAGCGCGGCACCTCCGGATGGTGGGGCGGGCGGCGCAGGTGCAATTGTCGAGACGGCCTACGCAGTCACACCAGGTACCGCGTTGGACGTAAAGGTCGGGACCGGTGGGACCGCTGGCGGTACCGGGGGCGCGGGCGTGGGTGGGGCTGGTCTGGCATCGGGCGGTGGCGGTTCGCGGGGGCAAGAGGGGCAGGGCTGGTCTGGCGACGCTATGGGTGGTGGAGGCGGAGGTTCCACGGCGGTCACCGGAGCCGGTTACGACGACGGTTCGGGCGGACTAGTCGTCATCGCTGGCGGCGGTGGCGGAGGTGGCGGTGCACCCGGGAGACAGAACGATGGTCAGCCACACCTGAGTCAGGCAGGCAATGGCGGCGACGCCGGGTCCGGCACGCGAGATAGCGGGTGCCGCTGGCAAGGCGCCAACGGCACTCAGTCGGACGGTGTGAGCCCGACTAACGTCTTCGGTGGGGGTGCGTCCACCGACTGCGCCTCGATCGACGCACAGGCCAACCCGAATGATGTCGTCAATGGTGGCGTCGGCGTAGCCGGAATCTCTGATGCGGGCCTCGACGGATTCAATGGACAAGGCGGGAACGCAGCGCCGTCCAATGGCGAGGAAGGAACCGTCGGAGCTGGCGGTGGTGGTGCCGGCTACGGCGGCGGTGGCGGCGGAAGTTACTCGCCAGGCCAGATGGAACTCGGTGGTGGCGGCGGAGGAGCCGGTGGCAGTTTCTCTGGATCACATGCAACTAACCAAACGAACGTTTCGGTTGCGACCAGCGGAGTCGGCTTAGGTGGGACAGTTGAAGGCAACGGTGCATCCGGTTCGGTCACGATCACTGCGCTGAACTCTCCAACGATCACCTCGGTCACTGGAGGCAAGCAACAAGCCACGGTTACCTGGACGGAGCCTGAGGGTCAGCCCGACGGCATCGGCGCCACGACTTACAAGCTGTACAACAACGGCATCGAGGTTCCCGGTAGCCCAACCTCTCCGGCGACGATCACAGGCCTCGACTACGGTGCGACTTACTCGTTCACCGTAGTTGCAATAGAGGCGGGCGGTACCTCGTGGTCAAGTGCCGCGGCACCCGTCACTCTCGCGGCGCGGTGGATGTTCTGTGAGGGTGGCGGTCCGTGTGTTGTCGGCGATACCGGACCTGGCGGCGGCACCGTTTTTTACGATGCGGGTAGCAACCAAGACTGGGGGCGTTACCTTGAGGTTGCGCCGAGCGGATGGAACGGCGGCACGGACCCGGGGTTGCCGTGGGGTCAGAACGAGTGTGAGAACGCCGATATAGCCGGTACGTCCCAAGAGATCGGGACGGGGTTCTCGAACACGGAGTTGATCACGGCGGCTTGTCCGGGATCCGACGTAGCTCCAGCGGCCTGGGGAGCGAAGGACTACCGCGGTGGCGATTTGGAGGATTGGTTCCTGCCTTCGATCGGTGAGCTGAACGCGCTGCATGACAGTGGTGTGGGCTCGTTGGAAAACAACATGTACTGGTCGTCGTCGCAGGAGAACGAGTCGCAGGCATGGAGCGGTGTTGGTGCTGATCCATATCCGGAATCCAAGGGAGTCAGCGACCTGGTGCGTCCGGTACGGGCCTTTGTCGACCTAGCTCCGGGTCAGCCGACGATCACTGGCGCGACTGGGGGTAACGCCCAAGTCGGACTGACCTGGACTGCACCATCGGTGAATTCCTTGACGACGCTTACCGGCTATACGGTGACCCAGAGCGCGGGCGGTGGCGGGTACACAGCTGTGACTGCCGGGTCCTGCACAACCGTTGCAGCGGAAACAACGGACTGCACCGTTGAAGGATTGACTAACGGAACGGAATACACCTTCAAGATCGCCGCCACGAGTGACCACGGTGTAGGGGTCGCTTCGGAGCCGTCTCCATCTGTTCGCCCAAGCGGGCCCCCCGATGCGCCAACCATAGGAACCACAACTGTCACGGGAGCCAGCCAACTGACCGTGAACTGGACCAACGGTACGGAGGGCGGGTCGCCGATTTCGGGGTACACCGTTCAGGCCTCTGACGACGGCGGGCCGATGACCACGGTGTCGGGGGCATGCGCGGCGCTATCCGCAGCAGCAACCTCGTGTGCTGTCACTGGGCTCACGACCGGCCATACGTACACGTTTCAGGTGGCGGCCAATAATGGTTCTGGCACCAGCGGATACTCCGGAGTTTCCGCTGGGGTTGTTGCGTTAGACAGCGCGCTAGCGCCGACGATCACCGGAATCACGCCTGGCGATGGATCTCTGTCGATTGCATTCACGGCGCCAACCTCCGATGGTGGCTCCGCGATTACCAACTACGAGTACTCCACCGACAACGGGACGACCTTCGTGGCGATGTCACCCGCGTCCGCCACAAGCCCGTTGGTCATCACGACACAGTCGACCAGTGGAACGCCCGCGCTGGTGAACAACACGGCGTACCAGGTGCAGATCCGCGCGGTGAGTGCTGTGGGATCAGGGGCCACGTCGGGCACTACCAGTGGAACCCCCAACACGCCGTGCTCCGGAACGTTCTATTACGCAGTCTCCGGGACCACCTGTGTCGTGCCCTCTGGAGTGACCACCATGCTCATTCTCGCAAGTGGTGGTGGTGGTGGTGGTGGATCGGGTGGAGGGCTGGCTGCCTCGGGCGGCAGCGGCGCGGCCGGCGGCAAAGTGACGACGAGTCAAGCCGTCACCCCCGGGGACGTGTTGACTATCAAGGTTGGTGGCGGTGGATCAGGTGGTGGACGGGGGACAGGAGGAAGTGGTGGCCGCGCTGGAGGTGCCGTAGGGGGCGCGGGCGGAGGAGGCTCCTATAACCGCGGCGGAGGCGGCGGAGGTTCCACCTCGGTTACCGGAACGGGTGTCGACGTTGTTGCTGGCGGAGGTGGAGGTGGAGGTGGCGGTTCCGGTGCGCCGAGTTCCAGCTCTATCTCTCGCCGCGGGGCCAGCGGCGGGGCTGGCGGAGGAAATTCCGGCGGGGGATCCAATGGCACCGTTTCTGGAAGTAGCGGCGGCTACGGGGGTTCCGGAGGAACCGGTGGCACGGGTGGAACGAGCTCAGGCAACGGTCAGGCCGGTAGTGACGGTGTCACCGGTTCTGGTGGTCGCGGGTCCGCTTCGACCGGTGATCTCTCGCCCGGTGGAGGCGGTGGGGGAGCTGGCTACGGGGGCGGTGGCGGGGGGGCGCAGGGCAGCAACGGCTTCGGTGGTGGCGGCGGCGGCAGCAAGGGATCGACGGGCGCATACTCGACCACCTTCGCCACTGGTGCCTCTGGTGGCGCTGCCGGGACGGGCGGAGGCAACACAGGAGGCGTGGGAACCGGCGGAAGCGTGCAATTGACTCCAGCGCCTGCGGCCCCGACGTTAGGTACGGTCACACCAGGCAACCAACAGCTTTCAGTACCGTTCACCGTTGGTGCCGACAACGGGGCCACGATCGCGTACTACCAGTATTCGACCGATGACGGGGCAACCTGGCGCGGGCGCTTAGACATCTCCGATTCGACCGTGTCGCCGGTTGTCATCACGAAGTTGTCCACTGACGGGACCACGCCACTGACCAACGGTACCGCCTATACCGTGAAGCTCCGGGCCGTGTCTGGTGCCACCAATTTTGGAAGCCCATCCGCCGGGACCTCAGCAACGCCGTCGAATGCTGTGGCGCAGACGGTGTCGTTTACGTCGTCGCCGCCGGTGGACGCGGTTGTTGCTGGATCCACCTATTCGGTGACGGGGACGGCGTCGTCGGGGTTGACGCCGGTCTTCACGGTCGATGCTTCCGCGAGCGCGGTGTGCAGTATCGATGGGTCGAACGTTGTCTCCTTCGTCGGTGCTGGAACGTGTGTGATCAACG
>JAUPKM010000039.1 GCA_030837445.1 Actinomycetota bacterium | reverse complement strand
GCCGCCCGCCAGTGCCGCAGCGAGCTCGGCGTCACAGCTATCGGCGGGAGCCTCCATGCTGCTCACGCTACGCCGCCGGGGCGACGGATCGCCAGATCCGGAACGATTGGCTTAAGCGGTCACCACCGCTGGCCAAGTGGTGCGACGGCGCCACGGCGGCCGAGCAACGAGTCAGGCAACGCTGTCCGGCCAACTCAGAAGCGCCGGTCGAGGCCGATTCGACCCATGGCTCGCGGAGAATGTGAGCAGGCCGCACCCCAAGTCGGCACGACTGGGTAGGTCCACCTGATGATCGGCAGCACCCTGTGCACCGCGCAACCCACGAATCCGACCTCGTAGTTTCGGGGTCCCCGGATGTGGATTGCATACTCTTCACCCCGAAGGCCGTCGATACGGTACTGGCCAAGTCGGTTGGTGAAGGTCCATCGGGCTTTGCGGGCGCCGACCTCGGCGTAGCTGACCCTCGCCCCCACCATAGGTGCACCGGTTGAGGTGTCGACCACCGTGCCCTTGGCCACGACAGGCAGCGGAGCCGGAGGTGGCCCGGCCACCGCTGGATTCGCCAGCACCGGAGCAACGATCGTGGTGGCTGCGGCGACCGCGCTGGCACCGACCAGCAGTCGTAGCAGGCCCGACCGCATTGGTGCGGTGGCCCCGCTGGCTGCCGGCTGGGTGCCCGTCGCTGCCTGAAGTGTGAACATGGCCTTCTCCTCACCTTCCGGGGTGCCGGATCGGCGACCCGATGACTACTCTCCATGGGTAGGAGGCGCCGAACCAGTCCTACCAACACTTTTCTCGGACAGACTTCCGGGGATCTCGGCAGGTATGGACTCGGGGTGGGCGGAGTTTGGTGTCGTTGCTGCTTGGCTACGTCGGCGGCTGTCGACATACCTCCGCGAGTGCGCGCACCTCGGCGGCCCGAAGGTTGCCCGCAGAGCCTCCGGCGGAGGCATGCAGTTCCCGGACCCCAGTCTTCAGAACGGCCGCTGCGTTGCCGCCGTCAACTCCGCCGCCGGCCATCAGCACGACGCCAGCTTCCGCAGCCGCTGAAGCCAGCGCCGCCAGTGAATCCGGATTGTCTGCGGCCCGACCCGGTCTGCCACTGGTCAGGACCCGCCGGACTCCGAGCTCCGCCAGGCCGGTCAAGGCTTGCGGTTGATCGGCCACGAGGTCGAAGGCCCGATGGAAGGTGACGTCCAATCCGACGCCGTGGGGCAGAACTTCGGCCAGTGCTGACCAGTCTGGTTCGTTGTCGACCAACATCCCCACGACCGCCCCGGGGAAGCCGAGTTCGGCGACCAGGTCCATGGTTCGGCACATGTAGTCGATATCCCCGGTGGTGACTTCGAACGACGCTCGTGGCCTGACTATCGGATGGATCGGAATCCGATCGAGCAGCGCGGCGGCGGCGATCAGATCATCTTCGGCTGCAGTCAGACCGTCGGCCTCAGGGGCCCGGCACAGTTCGATCCGGTCGGCACCAGCGGAAATGGCCACGTCGGCGTCGGCGAGGGAGAAGGCGCAGATCTCCAGCAGCGGGCGGCCAGGCGGCAGCGGGCCGTCAGTCATGGTCGACCGCTGACATCGAAGGTCAGCTGCACGCTGGCGTGGTCGCTCCAGCGCTCGGCATACGAGGCTGCCCGACCGACCTCGACCGAGGCCAAGGTCGCGGCGAGGCGCGGGGTAGCCAGGGCGTAATCGATCCGCCAGCCCGTGTCGTTGTCGAAGGCTTGGCCCCGCCAGGACCACCAGCTGTACGGCCCTGGTCGATCCCCCGCGTGGGCGCGACCCAGGTCCACCCATGACCGGCTGGTCCAGCCGTTAAGGTAGTCGCGTTCCGCAGGCAGGAAGCCGGCCTTGCCGATGTTGCCTCGCCAGTTCTTGATGTCGTGTTCGGTGTGGGCGATGTTCAGATCCCCGCAGACGAGGACGTGGGACTCGGTTCGGGTGGCGTTGCGGGCCAACTGCCGAAGACGTTCGCTCATGGCATCCAGGAAGCGGTACTTCTCCTCTTGGCGCGGAGTTTCCGCCTCGCCGGTGTGGACGTAGACAGATACCACCCGCACGGCGCCAAGGGAGGATTTCAGGGAGGCTTCCAGCCAGCGACCGGACTCTGCGAACTCGTCGGGTCCGACGCCGACGCGAACCTTGGTCAGCGGCCCGCGACTGAGGATGGCCACCCCCGATCGGCCCGCCGCCGCACTCGGTGCGTGGGCTACCTGCCAATCAGAGAAGGGACTTCCAAGCAGGGCGGTTGTCAGTTGCTCGTCGGAGGCGCGGACCTCCTGTAGGCAGATGACGTCGGCGTCGGCAGCACCCAACGCGGCGATTCCGCCCCGCCGCACTGCGGCCCGGATCCCGTTGACGTTGGCGGTGACAGCGCTGAACATGAGGCCACGCTAGACGATCCGTCGGTTCAGTCGCCCTTGCCATCCTGGGCGGCCAGTTCCACGTCCTTGGCATGGTCGGGAATGTAGGTCTGAGTGTCTTTGGGCGGCCGCTGGTAGCCCTTGGAGTGGGGACGCCTGGGGAGTTCCAACGGTGGCGGCGTGAAAGTGGTGTAGGGAATAGTCGAGAGCAGATGATCGATGGTGTTGATCCGCGCCCGCCGCTTGTCGGTGCTATCGACGACCGACCAAGGTGCCGGATCGACGTCGGTGTGGATGAACATGTCGTCCTTCGCCCGGGAGTAGTCCTCCCACCGGGTGATCGACTCCAGGTCCATCGGGGAGAGTTTCCAGCGGCGCATCGGGTCCTCCATCCGCGACCGGAACCGCGCCTCCTGTTCCTCGTCGCTGACGCTGAACCAGTATTTGCGGAGCAAAATGCCGTCTTCGACCAGCATCCGCTCGAAGATGGGCGCCTGGTAGAGGAACCGGCGATACTCCTCTGGCGTGCAGAATCCCATCACCCGCTCGACTCCAGCGCGGTTGTACCAGGACCTGTCCAGCAGAACGATTTCACCAGCGGCCGGCAGATGGGTGATGTAGCGCTGGAAGTACCACTGGGTGCGTTCCCGCTCGGTCGGCGCAGGCAGGGCGACGATTCGGGCCACGCGAGGATTGAGGTACTCGGTGATGCGCTTGATGGTGCCGCCCTTGCCGGCAGCGTCGCGCCCCTCAAAGAGCACCACAAGGCGAGCCCCGCTTTGCCGGACCCACTCCTGCATCTCCACCAATTCGGCCTGCAAACGGTAGAGCTCGGTCTCATATAGAGCCTTGTTCATACGCTTACCGGACTTCTTGGCGACGCCCTTGTCCTTCTTCTTCTTGGCCATGACAGCGAGGCTAGCGGCTGCCCTCGGCCGACGCCGCCCGGATCGACAAAGGCATCTGGGGGTGCCCAAGTCGGCACAGCTTGGGCCAACGTGATTCTGTTGGGAATCCACTGACCGACCGCGTCGAACTCCCGCCGCAAACCCAGTAAGGTCGAACTGACCGTTCGGGTGATTCGGTCGTTGAACGGTAGTTCCGAATACGCTGTGCCGACCAACGTATTTCACTTAGTTTCCAACTAGGACAAGGGAGGTCCGCTGTGGCCCACGACCCGGAGTCGCGAACGTCCGGACTCGGCGTACGCGATGACCTCGGCAAGTTGCTACTGCTGGACGTCGCCGAGGTAGAAGCGTTGCCTTGGGAGCCGCTCCACGACGATCCGAAGTTGCAGCACAAGGTGTTGTGGCGCTCGGGCAGTGTCGTCCTGGGACTGATCAGGGTCGAACCTGGCGGCGAGAACGCCGCGCACGTCCATCAGGCTGCGCAGCATCACATCCTGGTCACGCAAGGCGAGGCGACCATGGTGGGTAAGCGGTTGGGGGTGGGCGGATACGCCTACATACCGCCGGGGGTCACCCACGATGTGGTCGACGTCGGTCCGGAGGGCGTGACGTTCTTCTACACCTATCGACCAGTTGAAGACATCCCGCACAGCCGTGCCCGCGCGGCCGCCGAGGATGCATCCAACGCTGTGGCGTTCTGATCGGAGCGCCGTCAGAGCGGGATCGCCACGCCGACGATCCGGGATCCGAGGGGCCGCCGAGGGGTAACCCGTCGAGTGCGTGGCTGGCAGACGACTACACCCGCCACGGTTCCTTCGTTCCTGCCCTCGGCGGAGTGGTGCTGGGGCTCCTGAGCCCGCAGCCGGGCGAGCGGATCCTCGATGTCGGTTGCGGGGACGGCGCGTTGACGAACCGGATTGTGCAGTCCGGGGCCCAGGTTCTCGGGGTCGACACGTCCACCGAGTTGCTGGAAGTCGCTCGGGGCAGGGGACTCGAGGTCCGCTGGGCGGACGCTGCCGAGCTGGACTTCGCCGCTGAATTCGACGCGGTCTTCTCCAACGCGGCGCTGCACTGGGTGTTGGTACCCGCTGCTGCGGCCACAGGAATGTTCCGGGCCTTGCGACCCGGCGGCAGACTGGCAGTGGAATTCGGTGGATTCGGCAATATCGCCGCCATCATGACTGCGCTCCGGGCGGTACTTGGTTCACATGGCTACCGGAAGCTGCCTCCCGACCAGTACTACCCAACAGCGGGCGAGTACTCATCGGTCCTTGCCGCCGCCGGATTTGTCGAGATCAGGGCCGAGCTGGTGGCGAGGCCCACGCCGCTCGCCGATGGGATGGACGCCTGGCTCAGAACCTTCCGGCAGGGTCTGTTCGACGCTCTTGGGTTGGTCCCGGCCGAGCAGGTCGAGGTGCGTCGGGAAGTAGTCGAGTTGCTCGAGCCTTCGTTACGAGATGAGGCCGGCAATTGGATAGCCGACTACGTTCGGATCCGGGCGACGGCGGTGCGGGGCTGATCCGGGCGACGGTGGTGCGAGCGCGGGGCGCGGTCACCCGCGGGCGCTGCGACGAAGGGTCAGGGCGCCGGCGGCGACACTGGCCACGATGAAGGCGGTGACGATGGCCAGCGCCCACCAGGTGTCGGTCGACACTCCGCTCTGGGTCGTGATGTTGCCCATTGCGTCTACGGCATAGGAAAGCGGCAATACGTCGGAAATCGCGCGCAGCACCGGCGACATGTCCTCCCTGGGTGCGAGGAGTCCGCACAGCAGGAACTGTGGGAACACCACGGCCGGCATGAATTGCACAGCCTGGAACTCATTGCGGGCGAACGCGCTGAGTGCCAGGCCCAGCGCCGTTCCGAGCAGGCCGACCAGAACCGCGACCAGGATCACCGCCCAGGTGGGTCCCGCGACGTCGAGGTCCAGCAACGTCAAAGCCACGGTCGCAGACAAAAGTGCCTGGACTGCGGCAAATAGGCCGAAGGCCAACAGGTACCCCAACACCAGGTCGGCCTTCCCCATCGGCAACGCCATCAACCGTTCGAGCGTGCCGGACTGCCGCTCCCGCAGCACCGCCACCGAAGTCGCCAGGAACATTGTGACGAACGGGAAGATCCCCAGGATGGGTAGCCCGACCGAGTTGAAGAGCGCAGCGTCATCGACCCACACCAGTTTCAACAGGGTGAGCAGAGCCACCGGCACGATCAGCAGCAGCGCCACGGTGCGGTGGTCGTGGCCGAGTTGCTGCAGCACCCGACGCGCAGTGATGAGGGTGCGGCGGCCGCTCATGGTTGGGCCTCGCCCTCGTCATCAGCGCCGGGACGGGCACGCTCACCTGGACGGGCGCGTTCACCGATGAGTCGCAGGAATGCGTCCTCAACTGAGGTGCAACCGGTCTGGTCGAGCAGCGCCGCGTTGGCTCCGTGAAACAGCAGGTCACCCTCCCGCAT
>JAUPKM010000317.1 GCA_030837445.1 Actinomycetota bacterium | reverse complement strand
GGAGCCGGCATCGACTTCTGCGGTGAGTTCGGCGATGACGAGCAGAGTGATGATGTCGGCGAGTATGAGGGCCATCCCGGCGCCTTTGGACACCCACCAGTGGCTCGTTGTTTGTGGGGCTCTCATAACCGTCACTGTGCTGTGTTGCGACGATACGTCTATGGGTCGCGGTCACGCCTGCGCCGTCAGCTGCACCGGCGATGCCGGAACTGTGCTGACCGCTGCCGTCTCGTGGGTGCGGTGTTCCCGGCTCTTTGCGTGATTTAACAGCATTTACAGGAACTTGTTAAATGCTGGTCGCGCTCATGTGTGCCCGTGTTTCACCGGCGGCCCTGGGTACAACAAGGGACTGCCCCCGGTTTAGTTGACACTCGGGGTTGATTGTTTTCAGGCCGCGTGTGCGGCTTTGTTTATCCTCTCAAACTCGATTGGGGTGCGCTTGCCGAGGCGGCGTTGCCGGCGGTTGCGGTTGTACTTGGTTTCGATCCAGACGACGATCGCCAGGCGCAGTTCCTCCCTGGTGTCCCACCGCTGGGTGTTCAGGACGT
The DNA here is from genome assembly GCA_030837445.1 of Actinomycetota bacterium. Lineage (GTDB taxonomy): Bacteria > Actinomycetota > Actinomycetes > S36-B12 > UBA10799 > JACJWR01. Next base: position 2,144 of record JAUPKM010000317.1, on the reverse strand, counting down.
TCTTCTGCAACAGGGAGAAGAAGCTCTCCATCGCAGCATTGTCACCGGCGAGGCCACCCGCCCCATGGACCCCTTCAGTCCGTTGTTCTTCAGCATCTGGATGACCTTCTTGGAGCGGAATTGGCTGCCCCGATCTGAATGGCAGATCGTGCCCTCTGGTGAACGCAGTGCGATGGCGTTGCCGATGGCCGCGGCGGCCAGGGAGGCCTTCATTCGCGAGTCGATGGAGTAGCCGACGATCCGGCGCGAGTAGCAGTCCTTGACCGCGCACAAGTACAACTTGCCCTCGCCGGTGCGGTGTTCTGTGATGTCGGTCAACCACTTCTCGTCAGGCCGCGTGGCGGTGAAGTCATGCGTGACGTGGCCTTTGGCATCGACCACGGCCAGCAGGTCGTCGTGGACCGCCGGCCCGGGCTTGCCCGCCTTGCCCTTGCGGCGGTGATGGGAAGCGAAAATTCTCTCGGCCGAGCACAGCCGCCACACCCGATTCTCCGACGCGATGATGCCGACCTTCTCCAGTTCGTCGGTCAGGAACCGGTAGCCCAAGGTGGGATCGTCGCGGTGGATGTCCTGCAACGCTGTGATCACGTGCGCATCATCGAAGTCGCGTTGCGACACCGGGGCGTTACGCCACTTGTAGTACCCCTGGGTGGAGAACCCCAGAACCCTGCACGCCACCGCGACCGGCACCCTGATGGGGGCGCCGGTCGCAGCCATTTCGCGGACGAGAGGGAAGACTATTTTCCCGGCAGGTTCGCCTGGGACAGATAGGCCGCAGCACGGCGCAGGACCTCGTTTTCCTGCCGCAGCAGCCGGATCTGCTTGTTGGCCTCCCGCAACTCCTTGCGTTCGTCGTCGGTGAGACCGGGGCGTTGACCCTCGGCGATGTAGGCCTTCTTCATCCAGTTGTGCAGGCAGCCCTCGGAAATTCCGAAGTCCTGCGCGATCTGTCTCAACGGAAACTGACCCTTACGGGCCACTGCCACGACATCGTCGCGGAACTCCTTCGGATACGGCTTCGGCATGAACGACATCCTTCCAGCGAGGACAAATCCTCACAGCTCAGGTGTCAACCAAACACTGGGCAGACCCATGGGAGCGTGGGTGTGTGGGAGTTTGGGGTCGCTCTATATGATTACCGGCGGTAACATATATCTGCGCAGGTCAGACGTAGGATGGCAACACCACTCCTGTCATCCGTGCCCCGGTATGCACTCAGCAGGGCATGGCAGGCACTCCCGTGCCCTTCTGTCTGCCATGCCCGTCCACGTCGCCTGCTAGGCGGAGGGTCACCCGCAGGATGATCTTCTCGGCCGTTTTCTCGCGCCGGAGTTCTCTGCGAGACAGCTGCTCCTCCAGGACGTCGCGCATCATGCCCAGACGGTGCGCGAACCAGGTCATGCCCCGCGGCCCGACGATGCTGACACGAGCACCGAAGAATGCCGACGGATCCTCGGCGTCCAGAGAACCCGCAGGTAATGCTCGGCCTGGTAGGGCTCGCCGCAGACGTCCCTCTAGTCGTACCGCAGGCACGTCAGGACCATGCCGGGAATAGTCGCGCACATCCGGAGGTCTGCCCTGCCCCACGAACCGCGGGACTGAACTGTCGGAACACAGAACTGTGGAAACCGAGACGGGGCCGACCACCGCTGCCGCAGCACACCTGCCCGGCTGGACCTGTCCTGAGGCGTGCCGTTAGCCCGGGCCCACGATACTGATCAACTTGTCCACCATCTCCAGGTCCACATCTTCACCGGCCACCAGGTCCCTGTGCAGGACGTCGAGAGGCATGCCCGCACGGTGAGCGAACTCAAGCATGTTCAGTGGCCCCACGACGGTGACCACCGCCCGAAGGAACGCGGCCGGGTCGTCCTGGTCGCGGGCCGCGAACGCCCGCTGCAAATACCATTCGGCATCTTCATCGTCGCCTTCGAAGTCGCCCGCACCGAATCTCAGGCACCCGATCGCTGCAGTCATCTCGTCGGCGCGGAACGCGTCCGGATGGTAGCCGGCCGGCAGCCATCCGCGGAGGTCCGCGGCACTCTCAAACGGTTCAGGCACATCATCTGCAGGGCCCCCCGCCCTCAACCAGGCGGCAACCCAGCCGTGCCTTTCCGGCCCACCAACATCCTCCGGTGGGCAGG
>JAUPKM010000038.1 GCA_030837445.1 Actinomycetota bacterium | reverse complement strand
GGGGGGTCTGCGGGCGGGTTCAGCCCGAGAGGTTGATCTTTGGTGGGTTGTGGTCCGGGCTGCCGGTGGGTCCGGGTAGCCAGGGCAGGTACCGGTCCAGGTCCTCGCCCCCGAGGGGTTTGCCTCCGGCCTGGGCGCAGGCGGTGAGGTAGTCGGTCAGGTAGGTCAGGGGTTCGAGGCCGTGGCGTTCGGCGGTGGCGGTGATGGTCCAGACCCGGGCGGCCAGGTGCGCTGACCATTCGGCGTGGCTGCCGTAGTAGTTCTTCCGCCCGACGACCGGAGTTCGAAGGGCCCTCTCGCTGACGTTGTTATCAAGATCCAGATCGGGGAAGTCGCGGTGGCGGGACAGGCCGTCCCATTCGCGGTCCAGGGTGGCCAGTACCTTCGCGGCGGCCGGGTGCAGGCCGGGGCCGGTGGCCTGCTGCCGGCGGACGGTGTCCATGACGGCCAGGGCCTGCTCGAACGCGGCCGCGGCCTTGACGTACTCGTCGGTACCGGGTTCTGCGGCGGCCATCGCCGTGTGGGCCACGTACAGGTCTGCGATCCGGGCGACCCAGGCGTCCCGCCACGCGGCCAGGTAGGTGTGGGCGTCACCAGCACGGATGAAGTAGCGGCGGATGTGAGCCCAGCACCACAGGGCATCGACCCCGTCCAGGCGGGCCAGGGACTGGTAGACGGTGTAGAAGTCGCTGGAGACCACCAGTCGGCGCCCGTCGGGCAACGCCCCGGCTTCACGGTCGGCGGCGGTGATCTGGAACTGGACGTCCAGCACCGCGTTTGAGCGGGTGGCGTCCATCCGGAACACGACCGTGTCTGTCAGCCTTCACTCCTGCTGCAGATCTGATCTTCGTTTCTGGTGCGGGTGTGGGGGTGCGGAACGGCCCCGCCGGTGGGTTCGGCGGGGCCGTTCTCGTCTGCAGGTGACGGGGAGTTCTTCGTGATGGTGACGGTCGTGGTGCCGGCCCGGGGCTGGTGTGGTCAGTCGGTCATGGTCTCGGTGAGGGCGGCGCGGGCGGCTTTCTCGTCGACGACGGGGTTGCTTCGGGCGTAGGCGGCGGTGAGGGCGTGGACGGCGATGTTGTTGACCGCTCTTGGGTAGCCGCGGCTGGCAGTGTGGATCACGGTGATCGCGTCGTCGGTGAACAGGGTGTCGGCCCGGCCGGCGAGGCGGACGTGGTGGTGGATGTAGTCGCGGGTCTCGGTGTCGGTCATCGGGGGCATGAGGTAGCGCATGCCGATGCGTTGTTCGAGGGCGGCCAGGGTGGACAGGCGCATCTTCTGGCGCAGGTAGGGCTGTCCGACGAGCAGGGTGGCCATCGGGGATCCCGAGTCCATGTCGTGGTTGGTGAGCATTCGGACGGCTTCCATCTGGGGGTGGTCGAGCAGGTGGGCTTCGTCGATGATCAGTACGGGGGTGCGGCCTCGTTCTGCTTGTTCTCCGGCCAGGGCGTCGGCGGCCTGGGTGACCAGGGTGGCGGTGTAGAAGCTCGGGACCGCGCCGAGGGCGGCGACGATGTGGGTGAGCAGGCCGCGGACGCCGACGGCGGGGTTGGCGATGTAGATCGGGACGTGACGGGAGGCGTCCAGGGCTGCGATCGCGGCGCGGATCGCGACGGTCTTGCCGGCCCCGACCTCGCCGGTGATGACCCCGATGTGGCGCTGCTCTATGCACCAGGTGATCCGGGCGATCGCCTCGGCGTGGGCGTGGTGGCGGTGCAGCATCGACGGAGCCAGGTCCCGGCCGAACGGCATCCTGGTGAAACCCCAGTGCGCCTGCAGGAGTTGCACGCTCATGACGAGGCCACCCCGTTGCGGGGGGCGCTGGCCCCGTCGGGGCCGGTGACGGCCGCGTCCACGGTCGCCGGATCGGTCACGGCCAGGTCGGCGAGGTCACCGGGGACGGCGGGCATGTCGGGTAACGCCATCTGTGCGGGCACGCCGCCCGGCGGCGGGCCGCCAGCATGGCCGTCGCCGTTGTGCGCGCCGCCGCCGGTGGGGCCGGTGGTGGTGAGGGCGTGGAAGTTGATCCCGGCGGCGGTGGCCTTGTGGTGGTCGGCGGCGACGAGCTCGAGGTAGTTGATGCCCGTCGAGGGCGCCGGGGCCGTGGTGGCGGTCTCGGGCCGGGCCCTTGGGTGGGAGTGCCGGCCGATCACCAGGGGTGTGGCGTCGGGGAAGGGCTTGCCCTGGTAGCGCACGTGCACCGTGGTCAGGTCGAACGGGTCGAAGACCAGCTCGACCCGCCGCCCGACCAGGGAGGCGTCGACCTGGTAGGTGTTGTTCAACAACGACACGGTGGCGGTGCGACGGTTGACGGTGCGGTACTGCGACCAGGCGAACGCCTCCTTCAAGTCGGCGGACGAGGGGATCTGCGGACCGGTCCCGGCGCGGGCGAACCCGTCGGCCCACCGCGCCAGCGGGGTCTGCTCGGTCTCGGAGTGCACCCGCGGGTGGTAGACGGTCTCCACCCACGCGCGGAACAGCCGGTTCAGGTCCAGCAACGCCTGCGCCTGGCTGACACCGGCTGCGGTCAGGTCCTGGGCGGTGGTGTCGGCGACCTCGACCAGGAACTGCTCGGTCACGGTCCCGAAGAGACGCTCGATCTTCCCGCGGCCCTGGGGGCGGCCCGGGGTGCTGTGGGTCAGGCGGACCCCGAGCTTGGCGCATGCCCTGGCCAGCCAGGCGTCCACGAACGCCGAACCGTTGTCCACGTAGACCGCTCGGGGGACACCTCGGGATACCAGTCCCGGGCGTAGGGCGGCGGCGAGGCGGACGGTGTCCTCCGCGAACCCCCACCGGTAGCCGGTGATCACGCGACTGTGGTCGTCGACAAACGCGAACAGGTAGGTCTTACGGCCGCCGATCCGCTTGCCGTGCAACGCATCCCCGGTCCACAGGTCGTTCGGGGCGGCGGCCTCGAACCGGCCGAACACGGCCCCGTCATGGACCTGTCCGTCCGCTCCGGGAAGCTCCAGACGATGGAACAGGCGCAGCAGCGTCGACTGCGACGGGGACCAGCCGTGGGCCCTGACCAGGATCCGTTCGACCTGGGCCGCGGTGCGGGCCGGGTTCTCCCGCTTCAGCGCCGCCGCGATCTCCAGGACCGCCGGGTCGGTGCGCAGCGGGGTGGCCTTCTCGCACGGCACCAACGCCTCGAACCCGCCCTCGCGCCACCGGCGGATCCACCGGTCCAGGGTGTCCCGGGAGTACTTCACCCGCCGCCCGAACGGGTCGGTATGCCACGCCGAGGCGATCTCGCGGACCAGCCGCCCCCGAGCCCGCATGCTCAGGTCCTCATCGATCGCCGGGCTGATCAACTGGAACCGGAACACCGCCAACGCCTGAACCCGCTCGCCCCGGTCCCGCCGCTCACCCTGCCCACGTACCGACACCACCGACGCGGCCTGCGAGCTCACCCTCAGCCTCGAATCACCCATCGGGTCGGACATCGGGTCGGACGTCGGGTTGTCGTCTTGATCCGTTCTCACCGGCACGCTCCTGACAACTCGTCCGCCTGTCAGGGCGGTTCCCGGACAGGCATGACCGCTGGGCAGGATCCCGAGCCGGCCACCACCGGCATCAGGGGCAACTGGTGTTGGTCAGCAACTCGGGCGTGTCGCGCCTCGACCAAGACGCCGTCACGGCCGGGGCCAGCCCGGGAACAGCAGTCGCCCGCCACTGACCGCGCAGGCGACCTGCCACAACGGCGGCAGGCCATCGTCCGGCCCGGACCCGGTGAACCGTTGTCGAACCGCCGCCACCAGCAGCCCCGACGCGGCCACCGCGTCCCCGTACACCGATCCGGTCGCGGCCACTCCCGGCAGGTCGATCCCGACCTCCAGCCCGGCCCGGGTGAAGAACACCCGCACCTGCTCGGCCCGGCCCGCGAACCGGCGCAGCCAGCCCCGGACCGTCGTGCCCGGCACGTCCAGGCCCTCACCGATCCGGCGCCACCCAGCCCCCGAGACCGCCTTCGCGACCAGCGCCGACCAGATGATCTCCGCCGAGTACATCCGCCTCAACAGGCACAACACCGGCAGCAGGACATGCGTGCCACCGCACCCGACGCAGCGCACGCGCCGCGGACGTATCCAGCACCAGCCACCCAGGACCCGTACCCGCCGAGCCCGCGCATGACCCCAGCCCCCCAACCGCCCGGCGCACCCCGGACAACTCAGCCGACCCCCCACGAGCTCGGCCTCAACAACGGACCCCGTCCCCGCTACCGTCATCACCGTGGTGCCTCCACGCGCCACCGCACGGCCCTCCCACGGACGGACGTCTTCCCGGACATTGACCACGGGAGGGCCGTTGCCCAATCCAACGTCTGCACTCTGATGACGCAGACGAACCAGCGCAACCATCACTCACACGATCCGCAAGATCGATGACGTGTGCGGCCCCTACCTCTGCAGCAGGAGAGACGGCTGACAGCCGCCCTGGGTGCCTGGGGTGCCTGACGGTCAACGTCGCCGTCGCCATCCGGCGGCAGGATGTCGTCCACGCCGCGGGGTACCGGGGCCAGGTCGTAGACGCACACCAACTCGGCCATCC
>JAUPKM010000316.1 GCA_030837445.1 Actinomycetota bacterium | reverse complement strand
CGCTCAGGCGGTCAGCACCCCGGTCGCCAGCAACACGATCACGACGACGCCCAGCACGATCCGGTAGATGACGAACGGCAGGTAGGAGTTGGTCGCGACGTACCGCAGCAACCACGCGATCACCGCGTAGCCGATGGCGAAGGCGATCACGGTGGCCACGATGGTCTGCGCCCACGGCACGTTCGTCTCGTCGCCGATCTTCGTCGCCTCATAGAACCCAGACGCAAGCACCGCCGGGATCGCCAGCAGGAACGCATACCGGGTGGCGGCTTCGCGGGTGAACCCCATGAACAGGCCGGTGGTGATCGTCGCCCCCGATCGGGATACCCCCGGGATCAGGGCCAAGGCCTGGCCGAAACCGAACACCAGCCCGGACTTAATCGACAAGGTGTCCACCTCGCGGGTCTTGGCCCCGACCCGATCGGCGACCCCGAGAATGACGCCGAACACGATCAACGTCATCGAGACCAGCCAGAGGTTGCGCGCGATCGTCTCGATCTGGTCGGCGAAGGCGAGTCCCAGCACCGCGATCGGGATTGTGCCGATGATCACGTACCAGCCCATTCGGGCATCGATGTGCCCACGCAGTTCGGGGCGCACCAGCGACTTGAACCAGGTCGAGATGATTCGGCCGATGTCCTTGGCGAAGTAGATGATGACGGCTGTTTCGGTGCCGATCTGGGTGACGGCGGTGAAAGCGGCGCCAGGGTCGCCCCAGCCGAACAGTTTCGACAGGATCAGAATGTGCGCACTCGATGAGATCGGCAGGAACTCCGTCAGACCCTGGATGATGCCAAGGACGATCGCCTCGAACCAACTCACGCGAGCCCGGCCTCCTCGACAAGCTCGGCGATGGTGCGGACGGTGGCGACCCGGTCAGCCAATGACCCCGCGTAGGTGGCGACGGTCAACGTGGTGACGCCGGCGTCGGCGTAGGCGTGCAGCCGCTCCTTGATCCGCTCCGGCGGGCCGATCAGCGAAGTCTTGTCGATGAAGTCGAGCGGCACGGCGGCCATGGCGCCGGCAATGTCGCGCGCGAGGTACTTGTCCTGCACTTCGGCCGCCGCCTCGTCGTAGCCCATCCGAGTGGCCAACTGGTTGTAGAAGTTCTTGTCGCGGCTACCCATACCGCCCACATACAGAGCGGCGTACGCCCGCAACGGTGCCGCGCATGCTTCGACGTCGTCGCCGATCACCACCGGCACGGTCGGCACGATGTCGAAACCTTCGAGGGTCTTGCCGACCTTCTCTCGGCCGGTGAGCAGGTTCGCTTTCAACTCCGAGGCGAACTCCGGGCTGAAGAAGATGGCGAGCCAGCCGTCGAACAACTCTCCTGCGAGTTCCAGATTCTTGGGTCCGATCGCCGCCAGGTAGGCGGGAATCGTGTCGCGGACGGGGTGGACTGTCAGGGTGAGCGCCTTGCCCGGGCCGTCAGGCAACGGCAGGGTGAAGAATTCGCCGTCGAACGCGAGCCGCTCCCTGGCCAGTGCCTTGCGCACGATCGTGATGTACTCACGCGTTCTGGCCAGCGGCTTGCCGAAGCGCACACCGTGCCAGCCCTCGGACACCTGCGGGCCCGACACGCCGAGGCCGAGCCGAAACCGGCCACCGGAGAGGGTGTCCAGCGTCGCGGCGGTCATGGCCGTGTTCGCCGGTGTTCGCCCGGGAATCTGGAAGACGGCGCTGCCGATGTCAATCTGTTCGGTCTGGGCTGCGATCCAGGCCAGCACGGTGGCTGCGTCCGAACCGTAGGCCTCCGCCGCCCAGACGACCGAGTACCCGATCCGGTCGGCCTCCCGTGCGAGTTCGAGGTTGTCTGCGTCGTTGCCCATACCCCAGTAGCCGAGGTTGATGCCGAGGTCCATGACACCGGAGCCTAGAGCACCCGCTGGCATCCGCCGGGACCCGGGAACCGTTACCACCGGCAACGCCTCGCCCTTGTCCGTATCGGGTTCACAGAGCCCCGCCGCGGGAATGTCGAGGGGTTGTTGCGGGTCGGCTACGCGGTAGGTTCTATACCTGTGGAGCAACGAGCGTTGGGCGATACCGGACTAAGGGTGAGTCGGCTGGGAATCGGCACGATGACCTGGGGTCGGGACACGGACGATCACGAGGCGCGAGACATTCTGTCTGCATTTGTCACCGCGGGCGGCAGCCTCGTGGACTGCGCGGATGTGTACGCCGACGGTGAGTCGGAACGACTCCTAGGGCGGCTGATCTCGGAGATGGACGTGCGGGACCGGGTGGTGGTGGCGACAAAGGCTGTCTCCCGGCCTGGCACCGAACGCCGCTTCGATGCCTCACGAGCGCACCTCATCACTTCCCTCGATCGCTCGCTGCGTCGGCTCGGCACCGGTCACATCGACCTCTGGCAGATGCACGCGTGGGACCCGTGGACGCCGATGGAGGAGACGCTTGAGGCGGCGGAGATCGCGGTTCGCAGCGGCAAGGTGCGCTACGTCGGTGTCTCGAACTACTCGGGATGGCAGACCGCGGCGGCGGCGATGTGGCAGCGCGCTCTGCCGGGTCGCGTCGCGCTCGCCAGTACCCAGGTCGAGTACTCGCTGCTGGCCCGGGGGGTCGAGCGAGAGGTCATCCCGGCCTGCCGGGCGTTGGGTCTGGGGGTGCTTGCCTGGTCGCCATTGGGTCGGGGGGTGTTGACGGGCAAATACCGCACCGGGGTGCCCAACGACTCCCGCGGCAGTAGTGCAACGTTCGCCTCTTTCGTTCAGCCCTATCTCAACGACAATGCCCGCGGCGTGGTTGATGCTGTGACGACGGCCGCGGAGGGTCTGGGGGTGACGCCAGTGGAGGTTGCCCTTGCCTGGGTGCGCGATCGGCCGGGCGT
>JAUPKM010000315.1 GCA_030837445.1 Actinomycetota bacterium | reverse complement strand
CCTGCGCATCGAGATCTTCGTAGTGCCGCCGATCGTGTTCGTCATCACCAAACGCATCTGCCTTTCGCTTCAGCGTCGTAATCGCGACAAACTGCTCCACGGACGCGAGACCGGCAACATCATGCGACTCCCCCACGGCGAGTTCATCGAGATCCACGCGCCGCTGTCGATTGAGGAGAAGGCCACCATCCTGGCCAAGCCGGACGTCAAGCCGCTGGCACTGCCGGTTGCCGAAGACGAGAATGGCGTTCGCAACAAGGAGGCGCGCAAGCAGCGGCGACAGGCCCGGATGTCGAAGTGGTTCTACGGTGACAACATCCCGCTACCCAGCCCCGAGGAACTAGCCGAGGCCGAGGCGCACCTCAACCACGAGATCGACGAGACCGCAGCTGTGGTCGCCGAGCACGAGGGTCTGACGATGGCCAATGAGGGCACCACACTGGTCCGGCACAACACGCCGGAGTAAGTGTGGGGCCCAGCCCACAGGTGGGCCGCTCGCTCAGGGCTTTAGCAGGGCGACCGACATCGTTCGTGCGTACGCGGCCAACGCTAGGATTCTGTTGGCCAGCACGACCGCTAGCCTGTCCTCGTTTGTCGCCTCTCCCCACGGCAAGCCAGCCACCAACGATCGTATCCAGGCGGCATCGACCAGTTCGCCCACCACGGGGCTCTCGGCCAACATGGCCGCCTCAGCCAAGTACCGTTCACGATGGTTGCGCATGTGCCACCACACGTCGGCCGACTGATAACCTCGCCGGGTTCGCAGGCGAACGTCATCCGGCACGCGGCCGACTCCAAGCGTCCGGGCGAAGGCCCTACGGCCAGGTCCCCTGTGCCACTCGTCCGGACGCACCGCGGCGGCAGCTCTGACCACATCCCGCGAGGTGAAGGGGTCGGCCATGAACAGTCCCTGGACACCGGCGGGCATGACAGCAGCCATGTTTCCGCGAATGGACATGCTCAGGCCGTCGAGGAAGAGCGCCCGTTGGTCGGCCGCCCACTGCCGCCGCTGTCGTAGTGAGTGCTCGCCGGCCTTGGCAGCACCCCAGTCCTGGGAGATGGCCGAGATGGTCCGGCGAAGCTCGTGCCGCACCGTCGCCCTTACCGCTGCACCCCCTGCAACCTGCTGGTAAACAGCTCGGATGGCAGCTCCCGGTCGCCGCTGCCCCAGCAGCCAACTGGTGGCGTAGTCGTGCGTATGGGAGAAGGCGATGTTGCCCATGGTTGCGTCGAACAGGTGCGTGGCCCCGTCTCTGCCCGCTGCCTCAGCGATCTGGTCGCGCCAGTTCTGGGTGGCAGTCCCCCACACCGGCCATCCTGACTTGGCACTCGCGGCCGCGGCCGCGTCCAGTGGGAGGACGCTGGCGTGATTGGCAACGCGGGTGACGATCACTCGCCGGCCCAGACTCTCCGCCAGAACGTCGGCGAACGAACTGTCATCCGGATCCCAGATGCCCAACGGTGGGCATGGCGCGGCCGGCACCGGAACATGGACGTAGGCGTGGATCAGCGTGTCGGCTGGGACAGCCCTTGCCAGCCCGGCGACCATGAAGCTTGAATCCAAGCCCCCGGAGAGGTGGGTGGCTATGCTGCCCCCCGCCGCCAGGACCATATCCGAGACTGTCTTGTCGAACGCCTGAAGGTACGCCCCGACAGCAGACTGACCGGTGAGGCGTGCTGGGATCCGTCCCACGTCGTCCCGTAGCCACCTCGTTACGGCCCACCCTCGGCCTGGTCGCCAGGTCGCCGTCTGACCCGGCGGGAGCCGGCGCACCGAGTCGAATGGCGTGACTTCAGCGGGGACACCGCTCCCCAGGAAGCCACGGAAGTAGCGGGCGTCAAGTTCGGCCTTACCGCCAGCCGCTCGTATGACGTCAAGCGGTGCCAAGGCGGCGACGGGTCCGTGCCGCACTCCATCAGCGATGAAGATCCCGGAGCGCATTGCGCTCCCGCAAGAGACGACGAGGTTGCCGTCCGCGCGCACAACTGCTCCCGCCCACGGGATGTTCCCCGCGATCTGCCCCGGATCGTCCCGGAGAGTCAAGGCCCGGCATAGCTCCACTCGTGTCACGGCGTCTGGAATCCCGACAGTCGCTCCGGCGCCGGCCTCGGTGGCAACCCACCAACCTCTAGCTGAAAGCTTTACCCGCCCGCCGACTCCTGTCAGCCCTACAACCGCGCCGTCTACGATGTCGGCTGCACCCGGTCGTAGGTGTTCGCGTCCGTGAACGCCGCAGTATTCAACAGGTTCTCCGACTCGGACCCAGGGGTGAGCAACTGCAACCGTGGTCGCTCCCACACCGCCCGACCTGAGCAAACGTCCAATCCCGATCCAACATCCCCACCCCCACCGCGGGAAAGTCCGCCTCCACCAAGCCCCATCACGCTGCAGGCCTCGTAATCGGCAACGGATCACTCATCTGACCCCAACCAGCACCACCAGCAGGAGTGTTCACCCCAGCAGTGGGCAACCCATTACGGGCCGCGACCTTCCACAGATAAGAGGCACTCCGGGCCGGCGCACCCAACCCACGCAGACACTGCGGCGCATCCGTGTACGGCGCAGGACCAGCATTCGCCGCCGGCCACACCCCCGTCCCCTTCACCGGGCACCCACTCGACGCATACGTCCCGAACGGCACCGACCGGACACCCGACGGCCAATACCGGGCAAACATGGCCCACGCCTTGCCCGCCGACAACCGCGCCGGAGTGTTGTAGTGATAGGTGTAATACGACACATGCAAGCCGCCATCATTGGGCTCAGTCCACGACATCGTGTCCGACGCCGCCGAATACGACAACACCGGCGCACACGGCACCGTCGCCGCCAACGTATACGTCGGCGCGTGCGCACCCACAGTCACAGCGAACGAGTTCTCAGTCTCGAACGGATGGCTGTCACAAGGAGCAGTCAGCCGCACCTGGTACGTCGCATTCGGATCGACAGAACCGCCATCCCAGTTACCTGCGGCGTCAGTCGTCCCAGTCTTGTACGTGAAGGCGCCGCCATCCTTGGACACCGCCACACCCACCCCGTCGTAATTCTCCCCGTAACCGGTCGAATTGACATGGATTGCCAATGTCGCCCACGGCGTCCACTGCGGATACAGCGCCAACGTCGCCGCGGTGCTGTAGGTGGTGTTCGCCGTTCCAGGACCATACGGTGTACCCCCGACCCCGCTGGGATCGGTCGTCCAATTCGCGAACGTATACCCAGGCCGAGCCAACACCGCCGGAGTGCCCGTGTTCCCCAGCACGGTGTAGGCCGCACCACCATCGACATACGACCCCGCCGTCGGCACATCACCGGTCACCCCAGGCGCCGAACCCACGTTGTACGTAATCGCATACGACGGGTTCTGCGTCCACTGCGCGTACAGCGTCAGATTTGCCGCCGTGGAGTAGGCGGCCCCGGGGGCATAGGAGGTGCCCGATCCATTCGCTGCAGTGTTCCAGTTGGCAAAGGTATAGCCGGGCCTTGTCAGCACTGGGGACCCGGTGTTCCCTTCCACCGTGTAGGCACTACCCCCTGATGTGTAGCCCCCGTTCGGTGGCACGGCGCCCGCCGTGGCCCCGTTACCGTTGTAGGAGATCACATAGGTGGTGGGAACCCACTGAGCGTAGAGGGTCTGATCTGCGGTCGGGACATATGTCGCACCCGGCACCAATGGCACACCAAGGCCGTTGGCCAAGGTATTCCAGCCAGTAAACACATAGCCGGTCCGGGTGAGGGTCCCCGTGTTGTCAGAGACGTTGTAGGGCGAATCCCCGGTTGTGTAGGTTGCCGCCCCCGGGACACTCCCCCCAGTGCTGCCGTTGCCGGCGTACGTCAAGTTGTAGGTGACCGGGGTCCACTGCGCGTACAACGTCGCATTCGCGCTCGTGCTGTACGCCGACAGGGCCGGATAGGACGTTCCGCTGCCATCGGCGACCGTGTTCCAGCCGGTGAACGAGTAGCCCGGCCGCGCCAGCGATCCTGTGTTGTTCGCGACCGTGTAGGCAGCCGCCCCCGTGGTGTAGGTACCAGCTGCTGGGACAGTGCCCGATTGAGATCCGTTGCCGTTGTACGTGATACCCCACTGCAGCGCGGCGTACTGGGCGTAAAGAGTCAAGTTTGCGCCGGTGACTGCGGTGTAACTCGAACCGGCAGAGTAACTGGTACCCAACCCGTTGGCAGCTGTGTTCCACCCCGTGAACGCCGCCCCACTCTTCACCAAACCGCCAGTATTGGCCGACACCGAGTACGGGGTGCCGCTCGTGTAAGTGCCGTTCGGAGGGGGTGTCCCACCGGTGTTCGCGTTGCCGTTGTAGGTCACGCTGTACGTATTGGGTGTCCACCGGGAATACAGAACGAGGTTGGCCGCCGTCGAGTAGCTAGCGCTGTTCGCATAGGCGGTACCCGTACCGTCGGCTGCAGTGTTCCAGCCAGCTACCCGCGTGTAGCCCGTACGAGTGAGGCTGTTGGTCGCGATGGTGTACGTGGCCGGCGGGGTTATCGTGCCTGTGGCCGGGACTGTCCCGCCAGTGCTGCCGTTCCCGTTGTAGTCGATGTTGTACGAGTTCTGGACCCAGACCGCGTAGAGATTGAGCGTGGCCGCCGTGGCGTAGCTTGCCCCCCCGGCATACGTCGTGCCCGTGCCATCGGCCTTGGTATTCCAATTGCTGAAGGTATAGCCGGTCCTCGCGAGCGTGCCGGTGTTCCCGACGATTGTGTAGGGGGACCCACTCGTGTAACTGCCAGCAGCCGGGACCGTACCTGAGGTCGCCCCGTTGGCGAAGTAGGTGACAGGGAACGGGTTGGTGTCGGCAACCCATTGCGCATACAGGGTCGTCGTACCCGCCGGCAGTACAAGTGCGCTCCCAGACGGATAGGCAACTCCGGACCCGGCAGGATTGGTGTTCCAACCGGTGAAAATGAACCCCGAGCGGGAAAATCCTGACCCGTAGGCGACCGTGCCGGAGGTTGCGCCGAAAGTGCCGGTGACCGGACTCGGAGCCACCCCGGTGCCACTGTTGAGGTCATAATTGACGGTCGCCGATTCGCCTTGACTGGCCGATCCCAGAGGGGTGAAGCTATCCGCCTGCCACGTTAGTGCGAAGTCACTCAAACCTCCGGCGGACGGTTTGCCCATCCTAATCTGAGTCGACGTGACTGAGGCGTAACTCGCCACTACCTGGTCGCGCGGGTTGTCGGTGCCACTGCTGTTGGGCGATTGGGCCACTATGTTCGCCGGCCACGCGTTGATCGGGGTCTTGGTCACAGTCAAGCGCGTCGGGTTGCTCAACGAGTACCCGGACACTCCGTCAAACGCATTGAACTGCCTGACATCGATATCCTTGCCGGTTACCTGCACATTGTTGAGGGTGTTCTGTTGCGACGAGTATCACGTTTTGTGCCCGCGAACTGCCCTCGGTGCATCAGTTAAGGATGCCCGCGAAACGGTGGTCGACTGGGGGTATGAGGAGTGGGCTGTCGATGGCGTCGCGGGCTGAGATCACTGGTAGTTACGCGAAGGCGTATGTGCGGGCTGGCAAGAAGGACAAGGGTCGAATTCTCGACGAGGTCGTGGCGGTGACTGGCTGGTCGAGGGACAACGCCAGGCGCCGTTTGGCGGCGGCTGGGCGGCGCCGGCCGGGCCAGGGCCGCAGCGTCGCCAAGGCGGCGCGTCGGGCGCGTGGGCGCAAGTACTCCTACGACTCGTTGAAGGTGTTGCAGCGGGTGTGGGCGGCCTCGGGTGGGCAGTGCGGGCGCTATCTGACGGTTTCTATGCGCGCTCAGTTGGACGGTTTGGAACGCCACGGCGAGCTGGTCTTCGGCGTGGATCGCTACAGCGAGGTGGTGCGCGCGGAGCTGCTGGCGATGAGTTCGGCTTCGATCGACCGGTATCTGCGGGCGGCCAAGGCCACCGATGCGCTGCGCGGGGCGAGCACCACCAAGGCCTCCCCGCTGTTGCGCACGTCGATCAAGGTCCGCAAGGCCGGCGATGAGGTCGAGGCCGAGCCGGGCTTCTTCGAAGGCGACACGGTGGCGCACTGCGGGCCGACGCTCAAGGGCGAGTTCGCTCGCACCCTGAACCTGACCGACGTGCATACCGGTTGGGTGTTCACCCGTTCGGTGCGCAACAACGCCCACGTCCACATTTTGGAGGCGCTCAAGGCCGGGGTGGCGCAGGTTCCGTTCGAGGTGACCGGACTGGACTTCGACAACGGCTCGGAGTTCCTCAACCACTCCGTGGTCAACTGGGCGGGAGACCGCGGCATCTACTTCACCCGGTCGCGGCCGTACAAGAAGAACGACCAGGCGACCATCGAGTCGAAGAACAACCACCTGGTGCGCCGGTACGGCTTCTACTACCGCTACGACACCGCCGAGGAACGCACCGTGCTCAACCGGCTATGGCCGTTGGTCAACGACCGTCTCAACTACCTGACCCCGACGAAGAAGCCGATCGGCTACGGCACCGATCGCAACGGGCGGCGCACCCGGGTCTACGACCGACCCGCCACCCCGCTGGAGCGGCTGCTGGCCGCCGACGTGCTCAGCCCCGCCCAGCAGGCCGAGCTGATCGCCTACCGCGACGACCTCAACCCAGCGGCCCTCGCCCGACGGATCTCCGACCTACAAACCGTCCTGATGAAACTGGCCAAAGAGAAGACCGAACAGATCTACCTCGCCAGCTTCCCAAGCCTGCTACCCGACGTCAGAAAAGGCATCCGCGTCCAAGCCAGCTAGCACGATTTCGCGGGCATTCCTAAGTGATGCACGGACCAAACTTCGCGGGCATCTTGACTTGATGCACTACGAATCCCCGAAGTTCGTCACGGAAAGTGACCGAACCCGGGGATTTGGATTTGCGGACGCCGGCGAGATCAGGCCTTCTGAACGGGAGCCTCAGCTGTGGGCCCCACCTGCTGCGGACCCGTGGCAGAGCCCTTCAGCCACTGCGGCCAGGGCTCGTTCCACACGGTGATGCCATTGCCCAGGTCGGTTTCGCGGCCGGTGTTGGACACGACCACGACGTCGCCCGGGGTGACCTGGTCCCAAAGCCAGGACGCGTCACCAGTGGACATGCCGATGCAGCCGTGACTGGCGTTGGAACTGCCCTGCGCCCACGTTGACCACGGAGCGGCGTGGATGAATTCGCCGGAATCCGTGAGCCGCATCGCGTAGTCGACCTCGAGCCGGTAGTACTCCGAGGAACTGGTGGAGGTACCGGTTGTCGCCGCATCCATGATCACGGTGCCTTCTTTTGCCGAGATCACCTTGATCCCGGAGCGTGTCTCGAAGCCCGGCTTTCCCATCGTGATGGGGATGGTCTGGATGACCTGCCCATCCTTCTTCACGACCATCTCTTTGGTGTTGTCGTCGACGTCCATGATGACGGAACTGCCAACCTTGAAGTTGATCGACGTGTCGGCGTTCCCCCACGTCTCGGGGTTCGCCTGGACACCGTAGAGGTCAGCCTTGAAGGCCACGTCGGTGTTGGCCGGCCAGTAGCCCTTCGGTCGGAAGGTGACAGTGTCGCCACCCTCATTCCACGACCAAGCACCCACCACAGGCTTACTCGCCTTGACGTGCAGCAGCTTTTCAACTTCGGCCCGGTTCGCCACCTGAGTGTCGAACTCGACCGCGATCGGCATGCCGACGCCGTAGGTCTGGCCGTCCTCCACGCTCGCCTTCGTGACGCCGAATGTCGCCGCGGGAGTCATCGTCTTGATGGCATTCTTCGCCTGCGTCGTGCGCCCGTCGGAGTCGACGGCGGTGGCCTGCACCTGGTACGTGCTGTCAAAGGCGAGCTCGGCGCCGGGCAGCGTGGACCACTTCTTGCCGTCTTCCGACATTGTTCCGGCCACCGCGCCGCCGGTGCCCATGACTACGACGTCGACCAGTCGCCCCTTGTTCGAGGTGATCACGACGGGATCGTTGACCTTGGCCGGGGCGCCTGCAGGCGCTGGCGAGATGGCGATGGTGGCGTCACTGGTACCAGTCCCGGCACCCGCATTCGCGGTCAGCATCGGACCACAGCCAGCGACCAGCACACCCGCGCTCAAGCTGCCCACGACGGCGGCAAGGACGCGCTTGTTCCGGCGTGCCGGGGTTCTCGCCGAAGTCCGGCTCTGTTCGGTAACCACTGATGCAACTCCTACTCGTATCGGGAGCGGCAGCACCGTGTAAACCAGACCAGGTACGAGTGCCCCATGGGGGACTCGTACCGTTGGCGTCCACGATGAACCGCGGACCAATCATAACCCGAGGAAAGCTCGCCTCCGGGTGACGGTTGTCACCTTGATCGGGGCGTGTCGCGGGCACTTCACGTCGAAGGCGCCGCTCTGTAATGGTCGGCGCACTGTGAGTGCGCACGGCATCCTCGATCGGTCAGTGCGCGTGGTCCCCGCGGTAGTACTCGAACATGAACCCGACCAGACTCAGCATCAGCGCGACGACACCGAGCACCACGATCCAGGCGGCGAAGACCAGCCCGAAGACCGTGATCGCGGCGCTGGCGGCCAGCGCCAACGGCCACCAGGAGTGCGGGCTGAAGAAGCCGTAGTCGGGATCTGCGTCTTCGATGTTTCCCTCTACGTCATCCTCGGGCTGAAGACCAACCCGCTTGGCCGTGAAGACGAGGTAGAAGCCGACCAGGAAAGCCATGAACGCGGTGAACGCCAGCGCGGTGGTTCCCGCCCAGTCGCTAGACCAAAGGCCGTAGACGATCGTCACGACACCGTAGAAGACCATCCCCCAGAGGAAGAGTTTGCCCTCGATCTTCATGCCT
>JAUPKM010000314.1 GCA_030837445.1 Actinomycetota bacterium | reverse complement strand
TTCGTCGAAAACGAAGGCAACGTGCAGCGGCGTGGTGCGGAATATTTGCAGCATCCGCATTGCCGGAATGCTTTCGGGCACGTGCGCCGGCTCGCGCAGGTGCGGCTCGAGGCGGATGCCTTCGCCGCGCAGGAGCGTCTCGACCAGGTCGCGCTTCTGCACCACGCCGAGCGGATGGCTCATGTCGCCGTCGCGGGCTGTGTCGCGTTCGGCGTCGGCCAGCAGTGCCAGGACGATCGGGATGTCGCCGATGCGGCTGGTGGGCGACGGGTGCGTCGCGCGCAGTACGAGGGACCGCAGGGTGGAGGAGACCTGCGGCAGTTCGATGGCCAGGTCCAAGCCCTGTTGGTCGCGCAGGCGCTGTTTGAGGGCTGCCCCGTTCGCTGCGGGGGGTGCGCCGGTCAGCACGTAGAAGGCCAACGCGCCCAGGCCGAACACGTCCAGGCGGATCCGGTCGGCTTCGGCGTTCCACACACCTTCGGGGGCTGCGAAACCGGCTTCGTCGTCCGGGGCGTCCGTACCGACGAGGCTGGTGATCCCTTCCACGGAGCTGTGGGTCCCGCTGGTGCCCTGCGCCGTGCTTGTTCCCGTGCCCCGGACCGTTCCGGAGCCCTGCCAGTCCCCGACCCGGACCTTCACCTCCCCCGCTGTTCCCGACACCGGGCGCACCCACACGGCCAGCGGGGAAAGCCCCCGGTGGACGACCCGGTTGTTGTGCGCGTACTGCAGTGCCTCCCCCACCTGGCGGATGATGGACAGCTGCGTGGTCAGCGGGACGCCGTTGTGCTGGTCCGCGTACCAGAGGTCCAGCCGTTGCCACTGCGGGTCGTACGGGTAGACCAGTCCGACTCCGAGGTCGGACTCCACGAGGTCCCGGGGGCGCATCAGCCCGTCGTGGTGCAGCCGCGACATGACCCGGAACTCGTGTTCGGCGATACGCCGCGCAGCGGTCCTGACCTGTTGGGGCGCTGACGGCGGCAGCACCCGGAACCGGATCCGCGCCCGGTCGGACTGGGCGACCTTGTGGGAGGCCAACCATTCCTGCCAGCCCTCCCCCGAGCCGATCGCCCGGTCCTCGATCACCCAGGACCCGGCCTCGCGTTCGCGGCGCTGCACCAGGCCGATCCGTTCGAGCAGTTTGACGAGGATCCGCTCCTGTGTCGGGGTGACGGCCCTGTGACCGGCGGGTTCTCCGAGCAGTCCGCTGATCCCCGGCAGGTTGCTGCGGTCCTCGTTGCCGTCCAGGCCGTACAGGCCGATCGCGCTCGTTTCGCGCAGCGCGCACCGCAGGTCCGGATGGTGCAGGAACACCGATTCCTGGACGTACGGAACGACTTCGCGTTCGTCGGGCACCCGGGTGTTCTGTTCCTTGGCCCACACGCGCAACTCGTCGACAAGTTTGCTCTTGAAATACTGCGCCTTGCGCCGGGCCAGTTTCAGCGGGGAGTCCTCCGACCGCCGCCCGTCACGGAACCACCGCTGGTCGTCCCCGCGCAGGATCCCCGAGTAGTACTTCAGTTCGATCAGGTGCAACCGCCCGCGCCCGAGCACCAGCAGATCGACCTCGTGCCAGCGCCCGTGGGAATCGCGGAACTCGAAGTTCGACCACGCCCGGAACGGCGTCTCATCGGGCAAGATCCCTCGAACGATCTGTAACCCGGCAGCCTCATGACCGAACTGCGACGCCGTGACCTCGACCCAACGCTTCCGGCCCGGCTCGCCCACCCCGTGCCCTCTCCACGCTCCGGTCGATCAACCACCCGATCCTACCGAGATGGGCCGCCCCCGTCCGGGGTTCTGCGTGGATCCCGGGTAACGCGAAGCCCGGTCGCCGACCGTCCGGACGGTAGACCGGGCCCACTCTCTCGGCCCACGGGGCTTCAGTGGCTCCACTATGCCCCTTTTCTGGGCAGTTTGCATCCTCGTATCCGGTCCTGATCGAGTGCGGAGCGGTGCTGGCACGGCCCGCCGCACCCCAGCTGCCACCAGTCTGCTGACCAGAGGTGTTGGTGGCGTCCCGTCGCCGTCCCCGGGTTCCTCACCGACCAGCGCTGAAGGCGCACAAGTCGCGACATGGGGTCGTTCGTGATTCGATTCACATCGTTCGGCCTCGCCCGAGGCGGCTTTCCTGGTCTTTACCTGTCCTCTGCCTACGGTTTCGGTGACCAATAAGAACTCTCGTCCGCTGCCCGAGAACCGAGCGAATTGGGAGACCCCCATGTCCGTCCGCTTCCCCGTCCCCGGGTTCCACACTCCCCGCTCCACCGCCCCCAGGGTGGTCCGTGCCGGTGTCGCTGCCGCTGCGGCCATCGCAATCAGTTTCGGGACCGCGGCCCCGGCCGACGCGCATCTGCCCGTGGTCCTCACCGAGGCCAACACGGCTGCGGCCATCGCTTCCAGCCCGTACGTCCCTGACGGCACAGCCTCGGTGGCGTTCTACGGCTGGCTGGACGCCCCACGCGACACCCGAGCGGTACGGATCCGTCTGGACGCCGGACAGGAATTCCTGGCCCAGGTCCTGATACCGGATCTCGCCCCGGAGAAGACCCTGGTGCAGCACAAACTCCCCCGGCTGTACATCAAGGAACCCAACGGCAAGATCCGTCCACTGCCCAGCAAAGACCGGGTCCCGTTCGCCGAGCCCTACACCAAGACGAACTACATCATCATCAGCGAACTCATCCGCCCCGCCGACACGGGGACCTACACCCTCATCGTGACCGGCCGGGCAGCCTCCCGCTTCATCCTCGCCACCGGAGGCATGGAGGGCATCACGACAAGCATCGAGAACGCCAGCATCGGCACCGTCGCCGACGTCCAACGCTGGTACACCAACCCCCTCGCGCCCCTACCGGGGACGCTGTCCCGCCTCGGCTCCTGACCCACAGGGCCAGAACACACCCCGCACCCTCGCCAGTTGCTCGTCCGGGATGGCCGCAGCAGAGAAGGCCACGGCCATCCCGGACGACTCCCACGGAACCGATCGAGGATCTCCACCATCCGGTGATCGACCACCTGGGCCAGCAGCTCCCGCCTTTCTGCCTCGACCGCAGCGTGCGACAGACCATGCCCTCCGATCTGGTCCTGGTAGCGGCACCTGCGCCCGGATCCCCGTGCGCCCTGAGGCGCTGGCAACTCGAGCGGTGGTGAGATGCCTTCGCAACTGCGAACCTCTCACTCAGCACCACCATCAACACGGCCAGCTCGTCACAGCTGGATCTGCGGTCGATGGACACATCACCATGATCAACAACAAAACCAACAAGATCAAATCAGAGATACTCCGAGCAGCTGACCAACCATATTCATTCAAGCTCTCGTTCCTCGCTTAAGATTAGCGTTCGGGTTGTCGATACTTGAAGTGAATAATCCATGGAGAATGGACCAAACAAATGGGCGTCGACGCCGACTTGCGACAGAAAAGGAAGCATCCCCAGAGCAATCGGAGTGACATTAGGACCCCATTTCAAAGAGATCGCGACAAAGTTATATACTCTAAGGCTTTCCGTCGCTTATCGGGCATTACGCAGGTCGTCCCACCCCATGAGGGATCAATGTTACACAACAGGATGATTCACAGTTTGAAAGTGGGGCATGTCGCTAGAGGTGTTGCGGAAGCATTGTTACACAAAAGTACAAACGGACAAGAATTGCGGAAAATTCTCGCGCCGGATGTCGTTGAATTTGCTGGCAACGCCCACGATTTGGGTCACCCGCCTTTTGGGCATGCTGCGGAGATGGAGCTGCAGCAGCTAGTCGGTGACGACGTGACGGACTCCTTTGAGGGGAATGCCCAAACTTTTCGCATTTTAACACGCCTTTCGCATGGAACTGATTTGAGCGAGCAGTCCCCTGGCCTAAATTTGACGAGAGCCAGTCTGCGGTCTGTAATTAAGTACCCATGGCCCCACGACTGTGACCGTCGTGAATCGAAGAAGAAGTGGGGATTTTTTCGGGGGGATATTGCTGACTTTGCGTGGGTCATGGAGGGGGAGAATAACTCTTCCTGGTGCGACAAAAGCTGGTGGGAAAACCCCCAAGATCCCTACCCGGAGCCTTCACTTGAGGCAAAAGTTGTAGAATGGGCGGACGATGTTACGTACGCCGTGCATGATTTTGAGGATTTTGTCCGCTCCGGCATAATTCCATTGTGGGAAATATTAAGTGAGGGGCGTGCATGGTCACAGTTCGAGGACTGGTATAAATGTAAGCGAGGGCAGGGTCACGGTGAGAGTAAAGAGAGGCGTTTGCCTGAGAATGTTTTGGGGGAAGTGCTGAAACTATTACAGAAAGACCTGATTCCTCCGAAAGAATCATTCAAACAGGGCAAGTGGGACGAGTTTACGGGTAGCGTACGCCTCAAAAAATTTTGCTCGCACATGGTGAGTGAATGCATCAATAAGCCATCAATTTGTTACAGGAATGGAAGTAAAGCATCTCTCTGCGTAAACACTAAGGCCAAACCAGTTATTTACGTATTAAAAGATATGGTGTCCTATTTTGTTATTGATGGACCGAGATTAAGTGCTTGCGAAGTAGGGTACCGGAAGATGGTTCGTAACGGATTCAACTACTTCAGGGAGGAAGCGAGCAAACTACTGTCTGGCAAAAAATGCCCACAGCTTCCTCCTCTCACACTAAGACGTACGGAGGAAGCCATGAAGGCCAGCTTCCCTCCCGATATTCCCAGGATTGCTTGCGACGCTTTGTGCGAGCTCACGGAGCTGCAGCTTGTACGTTTAAACTCATACTTGACGGGTAACGCTAATCCTCTAAGTGAGCCACATGGTGTCGGGTGGTAGATCTCAAATTTGAGACCGCCCGGAGATTCTGATGCCGGAAGGCCAGCGGTTCGCCCCCAGCCCTGGCCACCCACCGACGTCAGTCTGCCTCTGGGCAACGTCTCCTGCTTGTCCTGGTCCGCAGGGCAGGCGGGACCGCCGCGCCGAGACCGGAGTCTTTGACAGGCAGGTCCCCACCCCGTTCACTGACGCGCATGGCTTGGCAGACGCACCCGGTGACGCCGGACCGGTTCGAGGACTTCACCGACGTCATCAACCCGAATCGTCGGAACCCGCACTGCTGGTGTGTCTCCCACTGCCTGGGGGCCGCCGACATCAGGGAACTCGGTGGGGGCGACCGCGAACAGGCCATGCGACGTCTGTGCGAGCGCGAGAACCCGCCCGGTGTCGTCACGTACCGGGACGGCACGCCGGTGGG
>JAUPKM010000313.1 GCA_030837445.1 Actinomycetota bacterium | reverse complement strand
CGCGACACGGTCGGTCTGATCATGATGAGTCAAGGTGTTGATATCAGTGGGCCGTTTACCAACGACCAATTCATGGCTGCCTTGGACGTTCTGCAGAAGCAGGTTGATTCGGGTCAGATCAAACAGGTGAAAGGAAACTCGTACAAGGAGGACCTGATCAACGGCCAGGCCTACGCGGCGATCGGCTGGAGCGGGGACATCTTCCAGATCAATGCCGAGAACGGTGACAAGTGGGGCTTCGCCCTACCTGAGTCCGGTGGCACCCTGTGGTCGGACAACCTTCTCATCCCGGCCACGGCGACTCACAAGAAGAACGCCGAGATGCTGATGAACTACTACTATCAGCCGACCGTCGCGGCTCAGGTCGCCGCCTATGTCAACTACATCTGCCCGGTGCAAGGGGCGCAGGCGGAGATGCAGAAACTGGACCCGGAATTGGCCAAGAGCAACTGGATCTTCCCCGATGCGGCGACTCTGGACAATTCCCAGGTGTTCCGACCGCTGACTCCGCAGGAACAGGCCGAGTACTCCAAGGCCTTCGGCAACGTCATTCAGGGCTGACGGCGATGGCCAAAGGCACGGATGCAACTAAGGCGGAAGGTGACCTGTTCCTTGAGCACCTGACCAAGTCGTACGGGGACTTCAAGGCGGTTGACGATCTTTCGCTGCAGGTTCCGCAGGGGTCGTTCTTCGCCTTGCTGGGACCGAGCGGCTGCGGGAAGACGACCACGCTGCGGATGGTTGCTGGTCTGGAGGAGCCCACCGGTGGATCGATCCGGATCGGCAGCCAGGACATCACCTACGCCAAGCCGTATCAGCGGCCGGTCAACACGGTGTTCCAGAACTACGCCTTGTTCCCGCACATGAGCATCTTTGAAAACGTCGCCTTCGGACTGCGTCGGCGCGGAGTCAAGGACGTCAAATCGCAGGTGGAGGATGCACTGGAACTGATCGAGTTGTCGCAGGTCGCCAGTCGGAAGCCGGGTCAACTCTCCGGTGGGCAGCAGCAACGAGTTGCGCTGGCCCGGGCCATCGTAAACCGGCCGGCCGTGCTGCTGCTCGATGAGCCGCTTGGGGCGTTGGATTTGAAACTTCGCCGGACCATGCAGTTGGAGTTGAAGCGGATCCAGACCGAAGTGGGCCTCACCTTCATCCACGTCACCCATGACCAGGAGGAGGCCATGACGATGGCCGACACCGTGGCGGTGATGAACCAGGGCGTGATCGAACAGATGGGCGCGCCGCTAGATCTGTATGAGCACCCGCACACCGCATTCGTGGCGAACTTCTTGGGGCAGTCAAACCTGTTCCCGGCCGTGGTCGTGGAGCGAGCCGGTGACGAGATTGAACTGGAGGACCCGGACGGGGTGTTCCGAATGCCGATGGCGCGGGTGGCGAAGTCGGTGGACACCCAGCGTGGTGCCCGGGTCCTGGTCGGGGTGCGGCCGGAGAAGATCCACATCGAGCGCCGGACCGAGGCCCACGAGGCCCCCAGTTCCGGGAATTTCGTGGATGGTGTCGTCCTCAGTGCAAGTTTCCTTGGAGTGAGCACCCAATACGAGGTGCGGACGCCGGCCGGTGAACTGATCGACGTATTCGCCCAGAACCTCTCCGGGCGCGGCTTGATCCCCGCCGGGGAGCAGGTGCGGCTCACCTGGGCGGCAAGCCACGGATTCGTGCTCGACGGTCGGCAGGATGTCAATGCCGGCGTCGAGATCGACCCCGAAGCGGAAGCGGCGGGCTGACCGATGGCAATCGCCCAGGCCATCGGCGACACGATCGAGGATAGCGGGCGCGGCGAGGATGGCGGAAGTAAGAAGAAGGGCCGGGCGGTCCCGTATCTGCTGATGCTGCCCGGGCTGCTCTGGCTGTCGATCTTCTTCCTGGTACCGCTGGTTTCGCTGTTCCTGACCAGTCTCCAAACCCCGGTCATCGGGGGCGAGGTCGGCGAATTCGAGCAGACCTTCAACTTCGCCAATTACGTCGATGTCCTCACGGACAAGACCTACTACGTTCCGCTGATTCGGTCATTCGTGTACTCCGGGATCGCGACGATCCTGGCCCTGCTGATCGGCTATCCGCTGGCCTACGCGATCGCCTTCAAGGCTGGCAAGTGGCGCAATCTGCTGCTGGTGATGGTGGTGGCGCCGTTCTTCGTGTCGTTCATCCTGCGGACGATCGCCTGGCGGCAGATCCTGGCCGATGAAGGCCCAGTGGTCGCCATCCTGCGCTCCTTCGGGATGGTTGGCGAGACCGGCGGAATCTACCCCTCCGCAACCGCCGTCGTGCTGGGCCTGACCTATAACTTCCTACCTTTCATGACGTTGCCGATCTACTCCAGTCTGGAACGGGTGGATCCGAAGTTGGTGGAAGCGTCCGGTGACCTATACGCCCGGCCGTTCACGGGATTCCGAAAGGTCACCTTTCCGCTGTCGATGCCGGGGGTCGTGGCCGGCACCCTGCTGACCTTCATCCCGGCGGCCGGCGACTACGTCAACGCGGCATTGCTGGGCAATTCAAAGAACTCCATGATCGGCAACCGGATTGAATATGCCTTCTTGAACTCGAACGACTATCCGACTGCCGCTGTGCTGTCGTTCGTCTTGATGGCATGCATCCTGATCATGGTGCTGTTCTACGTGCGCAAAGTCGGAACGGAGGACCTGGTATGAGCACCTCAACCGGCGGCGCCAGCATGGCGCACCCGACCGACTATCAGCCGCCGCAGCGGTCAGGTGGAGCCAAGGTCCGTGACTGGTTCGGTCGCAACCTGATCCGGATCTACGCGGTCCTGGCGTTCATCTACCTGTTGTTGCCGGTGGTCTATACCTTTGCCTTCTCGTTCAATGATGCCGGCAGGTCGAACCTGACCTGGGAGGGATTCACTTTCAAGAACTGGCTGAATCCGTGCGGGGCTCCGGAGGTCTGTCCATCGCTGGTGAATTCGATCGCGATCGGTTTCGTGGTGACGCTGGCCGCCACCATCCTCGGAACGCTGATCGCGTTCTCGCTGGTGCGATACCGATTCCGAGGTCGCGCCACCACGAACCTGTTGATCTTCCTGCCGATGGCCACCCCTGAGGTGGTGATGGGTTCCTCGCTGTTGGCGCTGTTCCTGAACCTTTTCGTTCCGTTGGGGTTCGTCACCATCGTGATCGCCCACATCATGTTCTGCATCAGCTTCGTGGTTGTGACGGTGAAGGCCCGGTTGGCCAGCCTCGATCCCCGGCTCGAGCAGGCGGCCATGGACCTGTACGCCGACGAGAGATCAGCCTTCCGTCGAATCACCTTGCCGCTGGTCGCCCCCGGAATCGCCGCCGCGGGCCTGCTGGCGTTCTCGCTGAGCTTCGACGACTTCATCATCACGAACTTCAACTCCGGCCAATTCGTGACGTTCCCGAAGTTCATCTACGTCTCGGCCAACCGTGGCATCCCGCCGCAGGCGAATGTCTGGGCGTCGGCAATGTTCATGGTGGCTCTGGCGATCGTCCTGATCAGCCAGGCTGTCGGCCGGCGGCGCAAGGAGGGGTAGTGGGATTCGCGCAGGAACCCGGGGCGTGGGCTCGCGCGGCGATCTCCGGGGCCTGCCACGACTCAGTGTGGTTGGCCGGGCCGGAGCGGCCACCGGCGAGGGCACCGGTCGAGTCGGCAGTCGACACGGACCTGCTGGTCATCGGCGGTGGCTTCTCCGGACTGTGGACGGCTCTGATCGCGAAGGAGCGCGAACCTGACCGGGACGTCGTGTTGGTCGAAGGGCGCCGCATCGCCTCCGCGGCCACGGGCCGCAACGGAGGCTTCGTGGCCGCCTCGATCACGCACGGCGCGGCCAACGGGATCGAAAGATGGCCGCACGACTACGGTCAACTCCATCGACTCGGACAGGCCAACTTGGCCGGTATCGAGACGACCATCGACCGTTATCGGATCGACTGCGGCTATGTTCGCGCCGGCGAACTGGATGTGGCCTGCGAGCCCTACCAGCTCACCCACCTTGCCGAACACGTCGCAGCCCTTCGTCGGTATGGCATCGAACACGAGATGCTCGATGCAGAGCAGACCAGGGCACTGGTCAATGCCCCCACCTATGTGGGGTCTGCCATCGATCCGGACGTGGGAACCGTCGATCCAGCCCGGCTGGCCTGGGGACTCGCAGCTGCGGCCGCATCGCTGGGGGTGCGGATCTTTGAGGGCACCGAGGTCACGGAGGTCCACCGAGAAGGCGCGTCGTTGCTGGCTCATACGGCCGGTGGTCGGATCCGGGCCCGGCGGATTGCCCTCGGTACGGCCGCGCACCTGCCGCTGCTGCGCAGGATCAAGCACTTCGTCATCCCCGTGTTCGACCATGTCGTGGCCACTGCCCCGCTACCCGCGGACGTCCTCGCCGAGATCGGCTGGGCTGGTCGACAGGGAATCGGCGATTCCGGCAACCAGTTCCACTACTACCGCCTGACCCCGGACAACCGGATCCTCTGGGGCGGCTATGACGCGGTCTACGCTCGCGGCGAGCGTCCAGGGTCCAGCCTTGAACGTGACGATTTCCTCAGTGCCCGGCTGGTGCAACATCTGCACGATACCTTCCCACAGGTTCGCGACGTCCCGATCGAGTATCAGTGGGCCGGCGCGATCGACACCTGCTCGAGGTTCTCCGGCTTCTGGGGCAAGGCATTCGCGGGACAACTCGTCTATGGGCTGGGCTACACCGGGCTTGGCGTGGGTGCCTCCCGGTTCGGCGCCGAGGTCATGCTCGACCTAGCCGACGGACTCAACACCGAGCGCACCCGGCTGCGGATGGTCTCCAGCAAGCCGCTGCCATTCCCGCCGGAACCGATCAAGTCAATCGGTATCAACATCACGCGGGCATCCCTGGCCAGAGCCGATGCGGAGGACGGTCGCCGAAACTTGTGGTTGAGGACCCTCGATCGAGTAGGTCTGGGCTTCGATAGCTAGCCCGGCAGTAATAGCCGTCGGGCGATGCCGCGACGTGAGACCCCGCAACTTGACCAGACCGGATCGAGCCAGATGGAGAGTGTAGAGATGGGCAGCGAGCAGCGAGTCAGCCATTGGATCGACGGCGAGAATTGGACAGGTCCACCCGGGCGCACCGGCGACATCTTCGATCCGGCGACCGGCGCGGTGACGCGGGTCGTGGACCTGGCCGAGTCAGCGACCGTCGATGCGGCGGTGGCGGCGGCCACCCGCGCCTTCAGCAGCTGGGGTCGAGCGACTCTGACGAAGCGAATGCAAGTGCTGTTCAGGTTCCGAGAACTGATGGCCGAACATGCCGCCGACATCGCCGCGCTAATCACCGCGGAACACGGCAAGGTGCTCTCGGATGCCCTGGGGGAGGTAACGCGGGGCCTGGAGGTGGTCGAATTCGCGTGTGGAAACGCCCATCTACTCAAGGGCGGGTACTCGGAGAGCGTCTCGACCGGGGTGGATGTCTACTCTCTGCGGCAGCCGTTGGGCGTGGTCGGAATCATCAGCCCGTTCAACTTCCCAGCGATGGTGCCGATGTGGTTCTTCCCGATCGCGATCGCGGCCGGTAACACGGTGGTGCTGAAGCCGAGCGAGAAGGACCCGAGCGCAGCGATGCTGATGGCCGAACTCTGGCAGCAGGCTGGCCTGCCAGACGGTGTCTTCAACGTGGTGCACGGTGACAAGGAGGCAGTCGATCGGTTGCTGCAGCATCCGGACGTGGCAGCCATCAGCTTCGTCGGCTCCACCCCTATCGCGCGGTACGTGTACGAGACAGGTACCCAGGCGGGAAAGCGGGTACAGGCTCTCGGCGGGGCGAAGAACCACATGCTGGTGCTGCCCGACGCAGATCTGGAGTTGGCCGCCGATTCCGCGGTGAACGCCGGATTCGGGTCAGCTGGCGAAAGGTGTATGGCGATATCGGTGCTGGTGGTGGTTGAGCCGGTCGCGGACGAGTTGATCGCCAAGATCGCCGGCCGAATGGCGACGCTGCGGGTCGGCGACGGTCGCCGAGGCTCGGATATGGGTCCGTTGGTGACGGCCGCTCATCGAGACAAGGTTCGAGGCTACGTCGACGCCGGGGTCGAGGCTGGAGCCACGCTGGTGGTCGACGGTCGCGACATCGCGGTCGACGGCGAGGCCGGCGGCTTCTGGCTGGGTCCGACGCTGTTCGATCGGGTCACTCCCGAGATGAGCATCTACTCCGAGGAGATCTTCGGTCCGGTGCTCTCGGTTGTCAGGGTCGCCTCCTATCAGCAGGGCCTGGAGTTGATCAACTCTCATCCGTACGGCAACGGCACGGCGATCTTCACCTGCGACGGGGGCGCCGCCAGGCGATTCCAGCACGAGGTTTCGGTGGGCATGATCGGGATCAATGTGCCGATTCCAGTACCGATGGCGTACTACTCGTTCGGAGGCTGGAAGGCATCCCTGTTCGGTGACACGCATGCTCACGGTGCGGAGGGATTTCACTTCTTCACCCGCGGCAAGGTTGTCACCAGTCGATGGCCGGATCCGTCCCATGGCGGAATCAATCTAGGTTTCCCGACCCACGGCTAGCTTCGGCCACTCAGCAGTCCCTTTTCGACGGATTTCGACCAGGAGGTTTTCGATGGCCCGATATGGCGCTCAATTCGGACCCGACATCACCTTTCTCGGAGTACCGCAATGCGATCATGCCGAACCGGAGACGTATGTCGACTCCGATGTGGTGATCATCGGGGCACCGTTCGACGGTGGCACCTCCGCTCGACCCGGGGCGCGATTCGGACCGAAGGCACTGCGGGAGGCCTGCTACCTGGGAATGGATGGGCAGCGACCGAGCCTGGCCATGCGGGTAGATGGCCTGACGGACCTCAACGTCCGCGACGCCGGTGATGTGGAGATGTTCTCCGGTGATGCGCAGACGTCGTGTGCCGCCTTGCAGGCGGTAGTCGAGACCGTGGCTCAGAGTGGAGCGGTCCCGCTGATCCTCGGCGGAGACCACACGGTCACCTGGCCCGATGTCACCGGTGTCGCCCGGGCGGTCGGCTGGGGGCGGGTGTCGGTGATTCATTTCGATGCGCATGCGGACACTGGAAAGATCGAGTTCGGCTCCCTGATCGGGCATGGCCAGCCCATGAGGTTGCTGATCGACAGCGGCGCGGCCCGCGGCGATCGCTTCCTGCAGGTTGGGCTGCGTGGCTACTGGCCCCCGCCGGATGTGCTTGCCTGGATGGCAGAGCAGGGGATGCGGTCGTTCGAGATGACCGAGATCGGCGTTCGGGGGCTCGACGATGTCCTCACCGAAGCGATGTCCATCGCAATGGATGACTGCGACGGCGTCTTCCTGTCGGTCGATATCGACGTCGCCGATCCCGGTCACGCGCCTGGCACAGGGACTCCGGAACCCGGTGGTCTGTCATCGCGGGCACTGTTGGACGCGGTCCGCCGGATCTGCTACGAGGTGCCGATTGTCGGGATGGACGTGGTGGAAGTCTCCCCGCCATACGACCATTCCGACATCACGGCGATGTTGGGTAACCGGGTGGTGCTGGAGGCTTTGACGGCGATGGCCCGGGCGAAGGCGGACGCTGCCACCGGATCTCGATGGGACCCGGGCCTCCCGTTGCTGGCGAACCGGCCCGGGGCCACCGGCGACTAGCCGGTCCGACAATCAGTCGTCCGGGACCAACACCGGGGTTTCTGCGCTGAGTGTTTCGCCGCGGAAGTAGGCCGGCATGAACATGCTCGTGATGAACATCAGGACCGCT
>JAUPKM010000312.1 GCA_030837445.1 Actinomycetota bacterium | reverse complement strand
CTGGTCTGCCATCTGGTGCCCTCATTCGCCCGGGTTGCCCTCGCTGGAGCGCGCGACGGTTGCTGTGTGTGGCCTCGCCGTCCGAGGTTTCACTCTCGCTGAGCATAGATATTCAGCTTCGCCCCCGGCCAGCCGACAGTAACGGGGTGTCCGTATTCGTCGACGTCGTGCCCGATGACAGCACTCCGGTGGCCCGGAGCGCGGGCTCGGCGGGCCGGCTGACCCGGGCCGCGCTGCCGGCACTGTCGGTTCTGTCGTTCTTCGGGGCCTGGCAGTTGGCCGCCGCAACCGGGATCTGGAACCAGACCTTCGTGCCGTTCCCGAGCACCGTGTGGCGGGCGTTCGTCGACACCTCGACCGTGCACGACGGCGTCCGCGGATATGGCGGCTACCTGCTGTGGGAGCACCTGTACATGACGATGCGGCGGGTGCTGGCCGGGGTCGTCATCGGCGTGACGGCCGGCGTTGCGCTGGGCGTGCTGATGGGATCGGTGGGTTGGATCCGCCGAATCCTCGAACCCTGGCTGACCTTCCTCCGTGCGCTGCCACCGCTGGCCTACTTCTTCCTGCTGGTGATCTGGCTCGGTATCGACGAAGCCCCCAAGATCACGCTGCTGGCTCTGGCCGCCCTGCCGCCCGCGGCGGTCGCCACCACCGCCGCGGTGGCCGCGGCTCCCGTCGGTCTCGTGGAGGCAGCCAGGGCACTTGGCGCCTCCCCCGCTCAGGTGGTCCGGGATGTGGTCGTGCCCGCCGCGCTGCCCGAGACGTTCACCGGGATCCGTCTGGCCGTCGGCATGGCCTACTCCTCGGTGGTGGCCGCCGAGTTGTTCAACGGCATCCCCGGAGTGGGCGGACTGGTCAAGGACGCCAGCAACTACAACAACACCCCCGTTGTGCTGGTGGGGATCTTCGCCATCGGCATCTCGGGTCTGGTCATCGACGGCGCACTTCGCGCCGTCGAACATCGCGCCGTTCCCTGGAGAGGACACGCATGAGAGTCTCGAAAGTCACTGCGGCCCTTTCCGTGATACTGCTCACCGCCGGTCTGGTCGGCTGCTCGGTGGACCATTCCAAACCCGACGCCTCCAAGCCCACCATCCGGATCGCCTACCAGACCTTCCCCAGCGGCGACCTGATTGTGAAGAACAAGCGCTGGCTGGAAGACGCCTTGCCGGACTACAACATCAAGTGGACCAAATTCGACTCCGGCGCCGACGTCAACACTGCGTTCGTCGCCAACGAGGTCGACTTCGGGGCGCTGGGCTCCAGCCCGGTGGCGCGCGGGTTGTCCGCGCCGTTGAACATTCCGTACAGCGTCGCCTTCATCCTCGACGTCGCCGGCGACAACGAAGCCCTGGTGTCCCGCAACGGCACCGGAATCGAGTCGGTGGCCGATCTGAAGGGAAAGCGGGTCGCCACCCCGTTCGCCTCCACCGCCCACTACAGCCTGCTGGCCGCACTCGACCAGGCCGGTCTCAGCGCCGCCGATGTCCAACTGATCGACCTTCAGCCGCAGGCGATCCTGGCCGCCTGGGAGCGCGGTGACATCGCCGCCGCCTACACCTGGCTGCCGACCTTGGATCAACTGTCGCAGACCGGCAAGACGCTGGTCACCAGCCGGCAACTCGCCGAGCGGGGTAAGCCGACGCTGGACCTGGCCGCCGTGTCGGACACCTTCGCCAAGGACAACCCCAAGGTCGTCGACATCTGGCGGCAGCAGCAGGCGCGGGCCCTCACCGTCATCGCGCAGGATCCCGACTCCGCCGCCGAAGCGGTGGCCGCCGAGGTCGGGCTGAGCACCGACGACGTCGCCCAGCAGCTGAAGAAGGCGGTGTTCCTGACCCCCGCCGAGGTCGCCTCTGTGCAATGGCTCGGCAGCGAGGGAAAGCCGGGCAACCTGGCGGCCAATCTCGAGAACGCCTCGCAGTTCCTCGCCGACCAGAAGCAGATCCCGGCGCCTGCGCCGTTGTCGGTGTTCCAGAACGCCATCTACACACAGGGATTGCCCGATGTCCTCAATCGCTGACGCCACAACGAAACCCCTCACGCAGACCGACGCGGCGATCCGTATCGACGGTATCGAGCACCGATATGGGACCACCCCGGTACTTGGACCGATCGACCTCTCCGTCGACCCGGGAACGTTCCTGGTGCTCGTCGGAGCCTCCGGCTGCGGCAAGAGCACCCTGCTCCGCTTGATCGCCGGTTTCGAGTCCCCCACCGGCGGTGAGCTTCTGGTCGCCGGGAAACCTCCGATACCGGGTCGTAGCGCCGGCGTCGTCTTCCAGCAGCCGCGGCTCTTCCCCTGGCGGACCGTGGGCGGCAACGTCGAACTGGCGTTGACCTACGCCGGTGTACCCCGGGATCGACGTCGCGGTCGCCGGGACGAACTGCTGCACCGGGTCGGCCTGCAGGGTCTGGCCCACCGGCGCACCTGGGAGATCAGCGGCGGTCAGCAGCAGCGGGTCGCGATCGCCCGGGCGTTGGCCGCCGAACACACCGCCGCTCATGACACTTCGGAGGGGACCGGCACCTCGCTGCTGTTACTCGACGAACCGTTTGCCGCACTCGACGCCCTGACCCGCGAACGCCTTCAGGAGGACATCCGGGCGGTGAGCGCCGAGTCCGGGCGCACCACGGTGTTCGTCACGCACAGCGCCGAGGAGGCGGTCTTCCTGGGCAGCCGCATCGTGGTGTTGACCGCCCGCCCCGGACGCATCGCTGTGGACCTCACCGCCGACCTGCCCCGAACCGGGGACAGCGACGAACTGCGGCGCTCACCGGAATACCTGCGGCTGCGCCAGGAGGTCAGTCGCGCCATCAAAGCCGCCGCGGCCTGACAGGAGACCCATGACCGCCACGTTCTTCTGGTTCCTGCCCACCAACGGCGACAGCCGGTCCATCGTTGGTGCATCGCACGCCTCCGAACATCACACCGTCCCGACCGGCTACCGCCCGCCGAGCAGGCGGTATTTGTCCGAGATCGCCCGTGCGGCAGACAGACTCGGCTACGAGGGGGTGCTGACCCCCACCGGGACTTTCTGCGAGGACGCCTGGCTGACGGCAGCGGCCCTGCTCGCGGAGACCGAGCGGCTGAAGTTCCTGGTGGCCTTCCGCCCCGGGCTGGTGCCGCCGACCCTGGCCGCCCAGCAGGCGGCCACCTTTCAGCGCTACTCCGACGGCCGGTTGTTGCTCAATGTCGTCAGCGGCGGGGAGGACGCCGAGCAACGGCGCTTCGGTGACTGGCTGGACCACGACGAGCGGTACGCCCGGACCGGGGAGTTCATCAAGATCGTCAAGGACATCTGGACGACTGACTCCGTCGACTTCGACGGCGACTACTACCGCATTCGGGACGGGCGGGTCTCCGAGCCCCCGAACCCGTTGCCGCAGCTCTACTTCGGCGGTTCGTCCGCTGCTGCCCTGCCGATCGCCGCACAGTACGTCGACTCCTACCTCACCTGGGGCGAGCCCCCACAGGCCGCCTCCGCGAAGATCGCCAAGGTACGCGCCCTGGCCGACACATTCGGTCGCACGCTGCGCTACGGCATCCGACTGCACACCATGAGCCGGGACACCTCCGCCGAGGCGTGGGCCGTCGCCGAGAAGTTACTCAGCGAGCTGACCCCGGAGCAGATCGACCAGGCCACCCGGTCGCATGCGGCCTCGGAATCCGAGGGCCAGCGCCGGATGGCGGCACTGCACGGCGGCAGGGTCGATGCCCTGGAGAT
>JAUPKM010000311.1 GCA_030837445.1 Actinomycetota bacterium | reverse complement strand
GCAGCCGGACCCCGGTGACCGGTGGGGGAGGAACCAGCCGTGGGGTCCGGGCCGGCCGGCCGTCGGGGACCCCTCGGTGGGAACGTGGCCAGTCGAGGTTCCGACCGGCCCGGCCCTCCGTCAGGCTGCTGCCTTCTGGGGAACCGGGTCCTCGTCACCGCCCATGGCGATCGGGCGACGCTTGGACACCGTGACCGCAACCACGATCACGCAGACGGCGATCAGGGCAATGAAGGCCCGCAGGGCCGGTGATTCGTCCTCCCCGAAGGAGAGTTGGATGATCGCAGGGGCGATCAGCACCGACACCAGGTTCATCACCTTGATCAGCGGGTTGATGGCCGGACCGGCGGTGTCCTTGAACGGGTCACCGACCGTGTCGGCGACCACCGTGGCGGAGTGGGCCTCGGAGCCCTTGCCGCCGTAGGCACCGTCCTCCACGATCTTCTTGGCGTTGTCCCACGACCCACCGGAGTTGGCCAGGAACACCGCCATGAGGGCACCCGCACCGATGGCCCCGCCCAGGTACCCGGCGAGGGCACCGATGCCCAGGCCGAAGCCGACCGCGATCGGTGCCATGACTGCCAGGAGCCCCGGCGTGGCCAGTTCCCGCAGGGAGTCCTTGGTGCAGATGTCGACGACCTTGCCGTACTCCGGCTTCTCGGAGTAGTCCATGATCCCGGGGTGATCGCGGAACTGGCGACGCACCTCGTAGACCACTGCGCCGGCGGCGCGGCTGACCGCATCGACGGCCAGGCCGGAGAACAGGAACACCACGGCCGCACCGAGCATCAGACCCACGAGAACGTTCGGCGAGGTGATGTTCATGGCCAGGCTGTTGCTGCTCAGGTCCGCCATCGAGGCATCGACGTCCGCGAGGGCGTTGAGGAAGGCGTCGTTGTAGGAACCGAACAGGGCGGTCGCCGCGAGGACGGCCGTCGCGATCGCGATCCCCTTGGTGATCGCCTTCGTGGTGTTTCCGACGGCGTCCAGTTCCGTGAGGATCTGGGCTCCCTCTTCGTCGATGTCCCCGGACATCTCGGCGATGCCCTGGGCGTTGTCGCTGACGGGGCCGAAGGTGTCCATCGCGACGATGACTCCGACCGTGGTCAGCAGACCACAGCCGGCCAGCGCGATGAGGAACAGCGACAGGACCGCGACACCGCTGCCCATGAGGAAGGCGACGTACACGGCTGCCGCGATGATAACGGCGGTGTAGACGGCGGAGGTGAAACCCACGCCGATACCGGACAGGATGACGGTGGCCGCGCCCGTGAGCGAGGTCCGGGCGACGTCCTTGGTCGGGCGGGAACCGGTTCCGGTGAAGTGGCCGGTCAACCAGAGGATGACGGCCGCGAGCACGATCCCCAGCAGGACCGCGCCGATGGCGACCAGCCGTGGGTCGCTGTCCAGCGCGGTGATGGACCCCGGCAGGTCCGACGCACCGTCGAGCTCGGACCACTTGCCGGGCAGGAAGGCGAAGGCCGCGACGGAGCACAGGACGGCAGAGACGGCCGCCGAGATGAAGAAGCCGCGGTTGATGGCCTTCAGGCCGTTCTCACCGGGCCGGGGCCGGGTGACGAAAATACCGATGACGGCAGTCAGCGCCCCGATCGCCGGAACGATGAGCGGGAAGACGAGCCCCTGTTCGCCGAGCGCTGCCTTGCCCAGGATGAGGGAGGCCACGAGGACCACGGCGTACGACTCGAACAGGTCGGCAGCCATGCCCGCGCAGTCGCCGACGTTGTCGCCGACATTGTCGGCGATGGTGGCGGCGTTGCGGGGGTCGTCCTCCGGGATGTTCTTCTCGACCTTGCCCACCAGGTCGGCGCCGACATCGGCCGCCTTGGTGAAGATGCCGCCGCCGACCCGCATGAACATCGCGAGCAGAGCTGCGCCGAAGCCGAAGCCCTCCAGGACCGCCGGAGCGTCCCCGCGGTAGATCAGCACCACGACGGAGGCGCCGAGCAGGCCCAGGCCCACGGTGGCCATGCCCACGGCACCACCGGTGCGGAAAGCGACCTGCATCCCGGCGTCGCGGCCGGTCTCCCGGGCCGCTGCGGCCACACGGACGTTGGCCCGCACGGCGAGCCACATGCCCAGGTACCCGATGGACGCGGAGAACCCCGCTCCTACGACGAAGAAGAGACTTCGCCCGATTTTGACGTCGCCGTCCCCCGGGAGCAGGAACAGGAGAAGAAAGACCAGTCCGACGAACCAGACGAGAGTCCTGAACTGTCGATTCAGATAGGCGACCGCCCCCTCCTGTACGGCTCGGGCGATGGTTTTCATGTTTTCGGTGCCCTCGCCCGCGGCGAGAACCTGACTTCTGAAGATCGCGGCCATTGCGATCGCGGCAACTGCAATCACCGCGATGACAACGACCACCGTCAGGTTCCCGCTGGAGAGAGTCACCTCCGGGCCGACCTCGGCCCGGGTGATCCCTGACATCCGTCCTCCTCGCCAATTCAGCACACCCGCCCGCAACACCGGCGGCGCCAGACGTCGTCAGACGGGTCCTGAGTGATGGCTGCACGGTCGATCTCAGCCATCGAACGCCGGGCAGTCTACGGACTGCCACGGGCTTGCCCAAGGTTGATTCCTGTGACTTGGTCCACTGACCGACCGGCGCAGTGAATGGTAGTGGGACAATGCCTGACATCCCATGACCTCAGCACCTTGCCGTGTCGGTACACGTCCGAACGATCGTGCGATGCACTGGGCGCGATGACATTCTCGGCCGGTCACGGAGGTGGTCGGTTCACGGTCGGACCTGTTGCGCGGTCAGACCTGTTGTGCGGTCCATCTCAGGTGGACGGCTCCGCCCGATCCCCCTGGCCCGGGCCGGACCTCTACGTAGTCTGCCAGCCCCCGGACCAGTGCCAGGCCGACGGATTCGTCGCTGCCACCGACGACTCCGGAGTGATCGGTGATGAGCACGTCGAGGAAGGGTCCTCGGTCGTCCATCTCCACGAGGACGCTCGCGGTGATGGAGGCATCCTGGCAGCGGCGAACGGCACGGGCACAGATCTCGCCCACAGCCAGTCGGACCTCATCCAGACGGGACTCGCCGAGCCCGGCACGTCGAGCCACGGCGACAGCGACCAACCGGGCCGTTCTGACGTGTTCAGCTGCCGGTGTGAAACGCAGCACCACGGTCGCGGCGGGGTTGGGGGCGGGAGAACGACGGGACAGGATCAGTCGTCCGCTCCCCCCGGTGATCCGCAGCGATCGGCCAGGGCCTCGGCCAAGGTGGCGCGGATGGGGAAGACTTTGGTCAACCCCGTGATGCGGAAAACTTTGAGGATCTTCTCCTGAGCGCAGACCAGGCTCAGCGTGCCGTCGTGGGACCGGACCCTCTTGAGGCCGCCGACCAGCACCCCCAGGCCCGTGGAGTCGAGAAACTCGACCCCTGCCATGTCGACGACGAGGTCGTAGTGGCCGTCGGCCACGAGCTCGTTGAGTCGTTCTTTCAGGCTGGGTGCGGTGTAGACGTCGATCTCACCGCTGACGGAGATGACGG
>JAUPKM010000310.1 GCA_030837445.1 Actinomycetota bacterium | reverse complement strand
GCCCCGGACGCCGTCATGGCCCTGGTCGACCAGCCGGAACAACAGGTCGAGGGACTCGTAGAGGTGGAACCCGGCGCCCGAGTTGGGGCCGAGCGGCTTGGCCACCAGGTCACCGAGGCGGCCCATGCCGTACCCGGCGGTGTACTCGGGGGCGTCCACCGGCAGCACGCCCAGGTCGGGGCGCGCCTCGGCGTACAGCAGGAACAGGATGCGGTAGAGGTAGCGCAGCGACTCCTTGCGCAGCCGCGCGCCGAGGGCCTTCGGGTCGTCGGTCTGCTCGGCGTTCAGGCCCTGCTCCCGCAGCCTGGTCAGTACCTCGTTGGCGACCAGCTCCACGCTGGTGCGCAGGCCCTCGCGCAGCTCGGCCGACACACCCACGGCGTGCTGGCGCGAGCCGTCGACGATCCCGGCGAGCGCCGGGGCGCCCCCGGCGGTGGGCGGCCGCAGGGTCTCGGCGTGCAACAGGTGCGCGGCGATGTCGATCTCCGCGGAGTCGTTGCGGCCGTAGAGCGATTCGAGCGAGACGGACAGCCGCCGTCCCTCGCCCCAGGCGGTGCGGTCGGCGAGGGTGATCACGCCGCCGGTCAGGACCAGGACGTAGGACGGCGGGTCGACGGTCGCGAACAGGTGGGCCACCAGGTGCCGGACGTCGGTGATCTCCTCCTTGCCCTGGGCTCCCCGCAGGATGACGGGTTCGGGGAGCCGCCCCGCGCCGACGGGAGCTCCGGCGTCCTCCGGGTCGCCGGGGTCGAGGCAGGCGTCGGGATCGGTGGCCCAGCCGCCCTCGATCGCGACGATCCCCGGTTCGTGGTGCAGCACCGGCACCGTGTGCGGGTGATCGGAGCGCACGCGGTCGAGGTCACCGGGCTCGGCGCGGAACCCGAGGGCGGTGAGCACCCGCAGATGCAGCGCGTGCACGGCCTCGGCGAGCTCCGGCGTCCCGGGGACCAGATCGAGGACGTCGGTCTTCGCGGCGAAGTAGGCCCGGCCCAGGTCCCGCAGTCCGGCCCGGGGGCTCACCGGAAGGCCGTCGACCGTACGGGCGGCGTGGGCCTTCTCGGCCTTCTGCCATTCCGGCACCCGGCCCTTGCGCAGGACGCCGGGCAGCACCTCGGCGAGGTAGTGGGCGGACAGGTACTCCCCGACGTTGCTGATCGACGGCGTGTCGGTCACCGGGCACCTCCGACGTTCAGGGGGGCGAGGACGGCGAGCAGCCGGAGCAGCGGGTCACCGGTGGTCTCGAGTTCGTCGGCGAGGGTCCGCTGCTGGAGGGCCGTCGTGCGGACCGTCTCGCGGACCGTCGTCCGGGTGCCTGGCATCAGGTCCAGGCCCAGTTGCTCGTACCGGTCGGTGCGTTCGCGTAGCTGCCTGAGCGGTTCGGCGATCATCGCGTCGTACTCGCCGCGGCGGGCCTCCAGGTACGTCGAGGCGGCCGTCACGGCGTCCGGCACCTGCGCCTGGAGGGGTGTCAGGTCGAGACTCTGGGCGGGGTTCGGCATCCGCGGGCCGACCCCTGCCTCGCGCAGGACGTCGATCATCGGCCGGAGCTCGGCGTCGCCGGGAAGGCCCGTCACGGCCATCCACTCGACCACCGTTGGCTGGCCCAGGGCGTTGCAGTAGACCCCCTGGAGCAGAAAGGCCGGGGAGCAGACCCCGGCCAGCAGCACCGGGGCCTGCTGACGGCCGAGCTTGAGCAGGACCCGGTCGATCAGCCAGTCGATGACGGGGTGCAGCTCGCCCAGGTAGTGCGTGGTCGGCCAGAGCGTGGTGCGGCTCGCCCTGGCGCGGTCGAGGCTCTTCTGCGCCTCGGCGCGGTCGAAGGTCAGGTGCAACCGCAGCCGCCGGTCGGTACCGGTGCGCAGGGTGTCCAGGTAGGAGCGGGGAAGGTCGCTCAGACGCTGCCGCAGATCGTCCGGGGCGTCCAGGGACAGGGCGGGGCCCTCCTGCTTCAGGTCGAGGGCCTCGGCGGGGCGGGCGAAGACCTCGTGCAAGGCCTCGTCGAGGAACTCCTGAGTGCCGGCGAACAGACTGGGCACCTCGATCAGGGAGGGCGGGGCGTCGGGGCGGTCGCCGACCGGGCCGGACAGCTCGTCGAGCAGGCTGAAGTCGGCTGGCTCGTCGTCGTCCTGGTCGCTGCCGTCTTGGCCGTCGTCGTCCTGGCCGCCACTGTCGGTGGGGTGGTGTTCGAGGGACTGTTCTGTGGTGCGCCCGTTCAGGAGGTCGCGCATCAGGCGCCGCTCCTCCTTCTCCGGCAGGTACTGGCCGGTGACCGCCTCGACCGTGCCGAGGGTGCGGTGCACCTCCTCCTCCTTGGCCAGCAGCTTCTCGGCGACGATCCGGTCGTCGCGGAGCGTGCCGGGGGCATAGAGGTCGTCGTCGGGGCCGGCGTTCGAGGCGACGAGCAACAGGGCGCGGAACTGCGGAGGCTTCGTCTGCCCGTAACGATCGATGCGGCCGTTGCGCTGCTCGATCCGGATCAGGCTCCAGGGGACGTCGAAGTGGACGAGGTGGTGGCAGGCCCGGTGCAGGTTGACCCCTTCGGACGCCACATCGCCGGTGATCAGGATCCGCAGGGCTCCGGCGGTGAGCGAGAACTCCTCGACCAGTTTCTGCTGATCGAGGTCGCTGATCCCTCCATGCATCACCTTGGCGGCCTTCTCCGCCGTGGCCTTGGTGAAGCCGAGGCGGGCCGGGAGCTCCCGGCGCAACCACTCCAGGGTCTGCACCCGTTCGGAGAACACGACGACGCGGGTGTCGCTCTTCGGGCCGACGCCGAGGTCCCGCAACTCGCGTACCAGGGCGTCGAGCTTGGCGGAGGACTCCCCGACCGCCTCGGTGAGTGTGCGCAACCGGCGCAGGGCGGTCCGTTCCCGCACCGGCAGGTCCTGGTGGTCCAGCCGCTGGTCGATGGTGTGCAGCAGCGCCGGTGGGCTGGACAGGAAGGACTTGAGCAGCACGAACGGGAACAGCCGGTTCCCGGTGGACGTCGGCGGGCCGCCCGGGGAGAGCCACGTCGAGGTGATCTCGGCCAGGACGGCGTCCTCGGCCGGCCCCGCCGTGCAGCGGACCGGGATCGACGGGCCCCGGTCGGCCCACTGGGCGCCCGTCTCGTCCCGGACCTCCGGACTGACCTTGGTGCGGCGCGTGTAGAGATGCGTGATGTCGTCGATCGAGTACGCCTTCGGGTCGGCGATGGCGGTCGGGTCGAGCAGGCGGATCAGCTCCGCGAAGGACCTGGTGTCGCCGTTGTGCGGGGTGGCGCTGGCAAGGATCAGGGCGTCGGTCTGGGCGGCCAGCAGGCGGGCCAGCTCGTTGCGCTGGCTGCCCCGGGAGATCAGGTTGTGCGACTCGTCGATCACCACGGCGTCCCACCGGGACTGCTCCAGGT
>JAUPKM010000309.1 GCA_030837445.1 Actinomycetota bacterium | reverse complement strand
GCGGTCGCCTCATCGGGGTCCGACTCCACGACTACCACCCGCCGCGGCTGACCTGCCAGCATCTGGGTGAACCTGTGCAGCACCCCGGCGATGTCGGCCGCCGCAGCCGGCTTGATGAGGGTGCCATTGACGCCCAGCGCTGCCAGCGCGGACTCTGAACCGGAGATTATCTGCACCGGCGTGTGCCGGGTCTGCTGGTCGTGTCGAATCCGATCGAGGAGTACCCAACCGTCCATGTCCGGCAGGCCGAGGTCGAGCGTGATCGCATCGGGGGCGCGTGCCGCGAGGAATTCCAGCGCCTGCTGGCCGCTGCCCGCGATCTCGGTGTGGAACCCCAGAGCACGCGCCTCGTCCGCAATCAGCGAGGCGAACAACGGGTCATCCTCAATGATCAAAAGAACCGAGCCAGCTGGATCGGCTGCCTCCGGCTGAGTCTGACTATCAGCGCCGGGTCGGACTTCGGTCACGGGGGTTGGCACAGCTACTTCTACGTTTGCGGCCGCTGCTGGTGGGTGGAGAAGCACCGATCCGTCAGCAGCAGGTGGAGCAGCCGTGGCCATCTGGCCGCTGTCTGTCGATGCGGCAGGAGGGCCTGCGATAGGCAGCGTTAATTCGAACTGCGAACCGACCCCCTGCTCGCTTCGGACGACGAGGTCGCCGCCCATCTTCCGTGCCAGTTCCTGCGCGATCGACAGTCCCAGTCCCGTACCGGCGGTGGTGTGGCCGCGGGCGTTACCCAGTTGTTTGAACGGTTCGAACACCGCGGCGAGGTTTTCCTCGGCGATCCCGGACCCGGTGTCAGCAACTGTGAAGGAGACGAATTCGCCACTGACCGCGACCGTCAGGTCCACTGATCCCACGATCGTGAACTTCACCGCATTGGACAGCAGGTTCTTCAGGATCTGCTCGACTCGTAGCCGATCTGACACGATCGAATCCGGCGTACCCGGACTGACGCTGATCCCCAGCTGGAGTCCCTTCTCCTCGGCAAGGGGTCGGAACTGGCGGTTCAGCGCTGCGCAGACGGCCTCGATCGGCACCTGTTCGGCAGCAATGTCGATCCTCCCCGCCTCCACCTTTGACAGGTCGAGGACATCGTTGATCAACGCCAGCAAGTCCTTGCCGCAGGCGTTGATGGTGGCCGCGAATTCCACCCGACGTTCCACCGGAAGCGACTCCGGACTCTTCACGAGCCGCTCGCTGAGGATGAGCACGCTGTTCAACGGAGTCCGCAATTCGTGCGACATCTTGGCCAGGAAGGCCGACTTGTAGGCCGAGGCCTGGTCCACGATCTCGGTGCGGAGCAGTAGATCCTGGTGCGCCTGCTCAAGTGCCACATTGCGCTCGGCGAGGGCGGCCTGCTGTTCCTCCATCAGCGCGGCCCCCTCTTCCAGGCCTACATTGGCGTCCTCCAACTCCCGTGACTGCGACTCCAGTTCCTCCGTCTGAGACTGCAGCTCCTCTGCCTGGGCCTGGAGTTCCTCGGACTGCGCCTGTGCCTCCTCGAGGAGTTCAAGGGTCCGTTGCTGAGCGTGGCGGACGGCCAGGTGCAGTCCGATCAGGTCCGCCGACTGGGTCAGCACTTCGCGGGCTTCGGCCTCGAAGGTCCCGAATGTGGCGACCTCCAAAACGCCCAGGGTCTTTCCGCCTGCGACGCAGGGGATCACCGCAATCTGGGCGGGCTTCGCGGCGCCAAGAGCTGACTCGACAGTCAGATAGTCGGCTGGAGCCGCCATGAACCTGGCCTGCTGATCTGCGGCTGCCTGGCCCACCAGGCCCTCTAGGAATGCGATCCGCTCGGGAACCCGGTGACCGTCGCTGGCTCCGACAGCCGCGACCCGGACCAGCGTCTGTTGGTCAGTCCGCGCCGTCTCATACAGCACTGCGGTAGGGGCCTCGGCGGACATGGCCAGCAGCGTGAGTACCTCGTCGTCAGCCGTGCTGGCATCGCTCTCGCTCTGCATGCTGCGGCTGATCCCGAGCAGGGTCTCCTGCACCCGGTCGTCGGCATCCCGGGCGTCCCTGGCGCCGGCGAGCGATGTCCGCATGGCGTCGATCTTCGTGCCGAGCGAGCCCAATTCGTCTCGACCAGTGACGGTCACCGGCGAGTCGAGCTTGCCCGCGCCGATGAGGTCGGCACTGCCCTCCAGCAACTTGAACCGGCGTGACAGGTTGCGCCCCAGGATGACCAGCAGGATCGTGCTGCTGGCCGCAATCAACAGCAGTACGCCGTAGAGGATGTACTGGGTTGTGGTGAGCTCGTCGGAGAGCTCTGTCGAGATCCGATCTCTGATTCCCTGTGCATGTTCGACGTTGATGAACTGGTCGAGTTCCTGCGTGAGCTGGTCATGAGTTGCAGGATTCTGCGCGACGGCGATGAAGGGCTGTAGGACGGAACGCGGGGCCTCGCCGGTTGCCACCCTGTCGGCCGCCGTGAGCGCAGGGTCGACGGTGCCATCCACCCAGGACTGCACCGAGGCGAAGACCGCTGCGTCCTGGGATGTCGGATCAGTCGCAATTACATTCGAGATCGCCTGGTCGATCCTGTTGATCTCCTCCTTGGCGCGTGCCCGCCAGACGGGATTGAGCGTCGTCAGGTAGTCGGTGCGGGCGGCGTCGAGGCTCTCCACCGCCAACTGCATCGCGCGCAACTCGCGGACGTCGGAGGTGGCCACGGTCAGTTGGTCATTCAGTTGCTCGGCCCGGCCGACCGCACTGATCGCGACCGCGCCGCCAGCTGCACCCAGCAGCAGCGTGCAGCCCAGCACCAGGCCAACCTTCACCGGGATCTTCCGGTTGTCCAGCCAACTCATGACTGCCGGCCTTCGCCAGACTCTTCCGCACCGGAGATGACCAGGCCGGAGCCCGCCTTCTTCGCCTCATACATGGCCCGGTCAGCCGCCGCCAGGATCTGGTCGATCGTGACGTTGTGGGACGCGAGGTGCAGAGCGAGGCCGACGCTGCCCGGTGCCGCCACGAATCGGCCGTCACTGAGTTGGTAGTCGGCGGCGAGCGCCCCGTGGATCCGCTCGCCCATACTTGCGAGGTCTTCGTCATCCTGGATCTCCTGCACGACGACGCAGAA
Source organism: Actinomycetota bacterium (assembly GCA_030837445.1). Taxonomy (GTDB): domain Bacteria; phylum Actinomycetota; class Actinomycetes; order S36-B12; family UBA10799; genus JACJWR01. The sequence goes on along the minus strand of JAUPKM010000309.1, from coordinate 5,421 downwards.
CTCGTCACCGCCGAGCCGGGCCACCAGGTCGTACGGTCGCGCGATGCCGCGAAGTCGGCCTGCAGCCAGCACCAGGACCTCATCACCCGCCGCGTGGCCCAGCGTGTCGTTGATCGTCTTGAATCCGTCCAGATCGATCACTGCCACCCCGTGATGGCGGCCGGAGCGCTGCTGGTGGGCGCGGACTGCCGCCAGCGAATTCATCAGTTGCCGACGATTCATCAGGGAGGTGAGTGGGTCTGTCGCGGCAAGCAACTGCAAGTTCGCGTTGGCCTCCGACAATTGCTGTTCAATCGCCCGAAGCCGATCCCGTTGCCGTTCGATTTGCTTCAACTGTTGGGCGAGGGTGCAGAAGACGTTGACCTTCGACTGCAGAATCTGCGGTACGACCGGCTTCGACAGGTAGTCCACCGCACCCAGGTCGTACCCGGCCGACATCGCGTCGTCATTGAACGCGTACCCGGTGACGAACAGGATGGGTGTCGTGGCCAGTCGAGGATTTGCCCGGACCAGGCCGGCGAGCTCGAACCCCGTCATGTCGCCGAGGTTGACATCGAGCAGGATCGCCGCAGGTGTGGTCTTGCGCAGCAGCCGCAGCGCTTCCGTTCCGGATGCGGCGAACACCAGTTCCCGGTCCGGTTCGGCGAGCAGATCGCCGATGAGCAGATTGGCGTTGGGATCGTCATCGATCACCATCACCACGACGGGATCGATCGGCTCGGTTGGTGCCTCCGACTCAGCCACCTGTGACCCTTTCGATCGTGCCACGGCAGGCCGTCTGCCCCCGGGCTCGCCGGCGCCGGGATCGGCGTCTCGCTTCGAGTATGGCCGGGAATCAGGTGTGAGTCAGGCTCGGCGGAAATCTCCCCGATGCCCAGCGGCTTCCGGTCAGTGGCAGGCGTCGGAACCGGCGTCGGTGAACGTGCCATTGCCGTCGAAGGTCGCGGGTATGTACTGCCAGGAGTACCCCGCCGAGGCCAGTTGCAGTTTCAGCACTCCGAAGGTGTCGTCGTTGCGCGCCTCTGATTGTGGATTTCCGCCTTCGGAGACCGAGTACAGGCTCTTGCCGCCCATCCCCACGACGAACTCCCGGACGCCGTTGGGGTTTTCGGAACCGTCCGACGTCAGCGGTGGGAACCGCTCGTAGGAGTGATTGTGGCCGTTGAGCACGACTTCGGCCCCGGCCTTTTCGAGGAGCTCCCAGAGCGGCCGCACGGCCGAGGACCCACTGTGCTTGCCGTTGGTGAACAGTGGTCGATGCCAAAAGGCGAGGGTGCATTTCGACTCGTTCGCCGCGAGGTCCTGCCGGAGCCACTCGTACTGCGGTGATCCCTGCCCGCACTCCACCCCAGTGTCGGAATTGCATTCGGAATTCAGGGCGATCACGTGCCAACTTCCGATCGAGCGGCTGTACCACCCTTGGTAGCTCCGGCCAGCCACCCCGGACGGGTTCGGTGACTCTTCGGTACCGCCATTGAAGTAGGCCCAGTAGCCGGGGGCTTTCGCGAACTCCGCGTCACCGTTGCCGTATTCGTGGTTCCCGGGGACAGGCCACAGTCTATTGGTGGCCGGGTCGGTTGCGTTCAGAAAGCGCCCCCAGGACTGCGCGAAGGATGCGCGGAAAGCGTCCAGCCGACCATCCTGGTACTGGTTGTCGCCGAGGGTGAGAACCGCATCGGGGGAGAGGCTGGCGGCTGCCTCCGCGGTCGCGGCCTGTCGGCAGTGGTCGCCGTCACCACGGCCGTCATTGAAGTCCGAATCGTCCGGGGCGCAGGCAATGTCGCCGACCGCGGCGATCGTCACGGTGGCAGGGGTCTGGCCGGGGGAGCGGCTCGCGTCAACGGGGGACCGAGGAGGGGATTGGCGTCCGCCGGTCGGGGCTGCGGGGGAAGTGGTGGCTGGTCCGCTGCCTGAGGAGGCTGCGGTCGGGGGACTCTGGCCGCTGCATCCGGTCCCGGCCGCCCCGAGTGCGGCAGCGGTCAGCAGCACCGTCGTCACCCGACCCCGGCTGTTCACACGCGGGATCCTAGCGTCCGGCCCGGCAGCCCGTGGGTCATCCTGCGACGGGAGCTGCTTGCTGTTGCGGTGCGCGGGCAGTCGGTCCGCCGCTGGCAATCCGATCGCGCAGCATCGCCCGATCGATGGCGACGCCGTCAGTGGACTCCAGGAATCCCAACACAGTCCTGGCGAATCGCGCCGGCTCATCCATGTGCGGGAAATGCCGCGACTGCTCGAAGATCTCCAATTGGCTGCCCGGGATCGCCTGGTGAGCCGCATAGGCGTGGGAGACCGGGATGAGGGTGTCCAACGCACCCCAGACAATCAGGGTGGGGCGACCCTCGCCCAGGTAGAGCCGGTCGGCTGCGCTGACACGCTGGCCACCTGGTTCGACCACACTGCGCAGCGAGTGCACGAACGCCGTCCGGGCAGGTCCGTCTGCCAGCGACGCGTAGCCGCGTGCCACCTCGGCCACCGATGGCCGGGGTCGAATCGGGACGCGCCGAAGCAGGCGGCCGACTGCCACCCCAGCGTCGCGGACCCGGCGATTGGCGATCACCGGCAGGACGAACTCGGCGCCGGGCAGGGTGGCGGCCCGCAGCGCCGGGGTCACCTCGCGGCCGAGACCGCCACTATCCACCAGCACTACCCGCTCGCAGTACTCGCTGTACTGATAGGCGAATTGCAGAGCCACGCCGCCGCCGAGGGAGTGCCCGACGATGGTGACCCGATCGTGGCCGAGGTGTTCCAGCAGGTCGCGCAGGCCGCTAGCGAACCCGCCAAGGGAGTAGTCGGTGCGGGGCTTGTCCGACTCGCCATGGCCCAACAGATCGGGCGCGATCACGTGCGCGTGCTCTGCCAATGCCGGGATCACCGGGTCCCAGGTGGCGCTGCTGCTGGTGATCCCATGAATCATCAGCAGCACGGGCAGGTTGGGGTCGCCCGCGACTCGGTACACCATTCTGTGCCCGTGCAGGGTCACCTCTGTCTGTTGCATGGCGACCTCCTATTGCTGGTCATCCCAGCAGACCATGCCAGCGGCGCCTGCCGACACCCGGGGGTCGCGGTTGCCCCGGACGCAACGGCGCAGCAGGCCGGTTAGCTGCCGAATTAGTCACAGTCTAGAGTCAATCCCTGTGGCAAATAGATCACTGTTCACACGGGGAAGCTCCAGCGACTGGCCACGAGCAGTTCGACTGCTTCCGTTGGCCGCGGCGATCGCCTCCTACGTCTTGATCGTCTTTGGCAGTCATGTCCGCGTCAGCGAATCGGGGATGGGGTGCCCCGACTGGCCACTGTGCTACGGCCAGCCAGGGCCAATCCTGGAGTTTCACGCCTTGATGGAACAGGGACATCGCTATCTAGCAGCCGTGGTCTCACTGTTGGTGCTGGTAACCGCAGTCCTGGCGTTCTGGTATCGACGTTCACGCCCGGCAGCGGTTCGGCCAGCGATGTTCACGGTGGTCATGCTGGGTGTTCAGGTACTGCTCGGGGCCGTCACAGTGTTCGCCGGCAATGGGTCGCCGACGGTGGCTCTGCACCTCATCGGGGGCCTTTCGCTGCTGGCCGGGGCCACGGTCACGGCGCTCTGTGTGTTCCTCCCCAAGGTCCAAGTCGCCGGTGCTCGGCTGCGTCGGCTGGCGTGGGCCGGTGTTGCGGCAGTGGCACTGCTCGTTACCTCAGGGTCGTTGATCGTCGACGCTGCGGTCGAGGGTCTGTGCCCCAGCATTCCGTTCTGTCCGGCGGGCAGCTCTGGGGCCGAGACAATGCTGCATGTGGGCCACCGCAGCGTGGCGTTGGTGACCGGGGTGGTGGTCTGGGCGCTCGCGATCCACGCCTGGCGACAGTGGTCCGGGGTGCGCGGGGCCCGCCCACTGGCGGTCCTTTCCGCGGGCATGATCCTCCTCACCGCCGCAATCGGCGTCACCTCTGCCCTACTGATGGCACCCCCGGAATGGGCAGACCTTCACCTGGCAGGTGCCGCTGCGGTGCTGGTGAGCGTCGTGAGTCTGACGACACTCGGCTGGCTGTCGGGGGCAGACGCTGTCGGTGATGGCACCGGAGGGCGGGGTGACCAAATCGTGGCAGCCTCGCCCGACGACCACCGCCCGGCCACCTCCACGACCAGGGTTCGCGATGGTGTGCTGGTGTCTGCGCTCACGGTCGTCCTTGTTGCCATCGGCTACCTCATGGGGGCCCAGCAGGGAGCAGCCAATCCCTCCGATCCCGAGGCCGGGTCCGCCAGCGCTGCCGTGACTCCAACCGGTCACACGACCATGGCGGAGGTCACGATCGAGGATATGCGTTTCGTCCCCGATCTGATCGAGGTGCCAGCGGGGGACACACTAGAGATTCGGCTGGCCAACCACGACGATCGCGACCATGACCTCGTACTGGACTCGGGTCAACGAACGGCCCGGCTGGCCACCGGAAGCACCGAGACCCTCAGCGTCGGAGTTGTGACGGACCCGATTGAAGGGTGGTGTTCGATTGCTGGCCACCGATGGCTGGGAATGGCACTGAAAGTGGCAGTCATCGGAGGTTCGCCACCCAGTGATGCCGACTCCGAGGCACCCCACGGTTCCGGATCCCACAAGATGCCGATGGCCACGGCTTCGGGGGATGAGGTTGGTGACCTGGATCTGATGGCCTCGCCTGAGGCGACTTTTGCCGCGCACAATCCGGCACTCGCGCCGTCCACTCGGCAAGCAGTACACAGGGTCCGGCTTCCGGTGACCCAGCGTGAGTACGAGGTCGCCCCCGGGGTGCGACAGACACGCTGGACGTTCGCCGGGTCGGCACCGGGGCCGACACTTCGCGGAAGGGTGGGCGACAAATTCGAAATCACACTGATCAACCGAGGCGACATCGGGCATTCGATCGACTTCCACGCCGGCGCGCTTGCCCCGGATCGTCCAATGCGCACCATCGAGCCCGGACAGGAATTGCGCTACAACTTCACCGCCACCAAGGCAGGAATCTGGCTCTACCACTGTTCAACCATGCCAATGTCGATGCATATCGCCAATGGCATGTTCGGTGCGGTGATAATCGACCCGCCTGACCTTCCGGAGGTCGACAAGGAGTTTCTGCTGGTGCAATCCGAGTTGTACCTTGGACCGCAAGACGGCACCGCAGACCCGTCCGACATCGCTTCTGAACACCCTGATCTGGTGGTGTTCAACGGGTACGCCAATCAATATGACCATCGGCCGTTGCAGGTGGGCAGAGGCGAGCGGATCCGCATCTGGGTACTGGCAGCCGGACCGAACCGGGGCAGTGCTTTTCACATCGTGGGCGGTCAGTTCGACACGGTCTACGCCGAAGGCAGCTACCTGCTGCGCCCAGGCACTTCCGTCGGCGGTTCGCAGGTGCTCGGATTGGCCACAGCTCAAGGCGGGTTCGTCGAAACCACCTTGCCCG
>JAUPKM010000308.1 GCA_030837445.1 Actinomycetota bacterium | reverse complement strand
TTGTGTTGGCCCAGGCTGCGATCAGCTTCGGAGAACTTGGCCCCACGATGTTCCGGTCCGTCACTACCGCCGGCGCACTGCTAGCACTGTTCCTTGCGGTCGGACTGCACCGCCCGACTACCTCCCGTCGACCATCCCGGCGATGGGGACCGCTGCTGCCCTTCTGTTGCGGCGCCTGGGTCCTCATCGGGTTCTCCCAGGAGCGCCCGCAGCAGGTAAGCCTGCTTCTCCTCCCGGCCGCCGGCTGGCTCTGCGCCAGGCTGCTCGGGAGCGACTGGTTGCCAGCACTGTCCAGCTACCGCTACCTCAGTCTGCTTGCCGGTCTGGCCGCTATCGGGGTGGTCTGGGTCAACTGCCATCAAGGCGTCCTGGTCGGTGCCGGGGCGGTGACAGTCAGCGCCCTCGCCCACCGCCGCGGCTGGCGCAAGCGACTGGGGCTGATAGCGGTGACAGCAGCCGCGACCTGCGTCAGCCCCGCCGGTCCCGCCATCTGGCTCGCGCCCGGGCGGCTGGCGACCGCTGCCGGCACGTTGGCCGAGTGGCAGCCGGTACCGCTATGGGCGGTGCCGGCCTGGGGATCCGCCCTGCTGACGTTGGGCTTCGTCGGCGTCTGGATCCGCGGCGGGCACAGACCCACTGCAGCCGAGTCGGTATTGCTGACCACACTGGGCGTTCTCGCCGGGATGGCCGGGAGGAACCTGGCCACCACAGCGCTGATCGCGGCTCCACTGCTGGCCAACGCCCTGCAATTCTCGGCGTTGGGGCCTGGCCGCGGCCGCGCCGGGATAGTGGAGAGTCGGGCGCTGCTCCCGCTATCCGCCGGGCTGGCTGTATTCCTCACCGCCGGCACCGTGGCGGTCCAGCAACCGGCGCAGTCCAGCGCCACCACCGACATGATTGCGCGGCTCGTCTGCGACCGGCTACGCAGCGACCGGCGACCGCTGGTACTGGCAACTGCCTATAACGAAATCGGGACCTCGTTGTTTGCGGCCCGCCGGGCGCCATGCCCGGGCGCAGAGAGTATCCGAGTCCCCATCGATGGCAGGGCGGACAGGTACCCGGCAGGCACCATCGAGTCCTGGCTCGACCTGACCCAGGCGAGCGACGGGTGGCGTCAAACCCTGGCAGCGTCGGCGGCGAACATGGCGGTTCTGCCGGACGACGCGCCGCTGGCGGGGGCGCTGCAGTCAGATGGGTGGCTCATCGTGGACCATGGGAATGAACACATCGCACTCGTCGCACCGGAGGACACATGACGGGCGTCCGCCGGACACTGCTGCGCAGCCCAATCGCGGTCGTCGCCGTTTTCCTGCTAGGCCGCGCGTTCGTGGCACTGGTGCCGTTCGGTCTCACCGGCTACCCCGACGGGCACCTGGTCATCAATGACGTCACCCTCTACTCCAGTTGGGCCTCCTGGCTGGTCGACGGCAGATTCCCCGCCGCCGACCCGATGTGGCAGTACCCCCCGCTGGCCGGTCCGATTTTCGCTCTCGGGTCGATGCTTTACACAAACCCCGATATCGGCTTCATGGTGCTGGCATTCATCTTCGACTCTGTGACGATGGCGGCGCTGCTCATCGCCTACCGACGCACCGGCAACCTGACGGGGGCATGGCTCTGGGCATTGGCCGCAGTGATCATTGGACCCATCTTCCTGACCCGCTTCGACGTAATCCCCACGTCCCTGGCGGTGCTCGGCCTGCTGTTGCTGGCTCGCCCGCTGGCCTCAGGTGCATTGCTGGGGATAGGAGCAGCCATCAAGGTCTGGCCGGCGCTGGCCCTGGCCGCGGTACCACGGCGACGGCTCCCGTTGGCATTGGCGGGAGCGGCGGCAGCAGCCATCGTGGCGGTGACCGGTGTCTGGTTGTGGGCCGGCGATGATTCCTTCACCTTTCTCCGAGGGCAATCCAAACGCGGGCTGCAACTCGAATCGGTCGGGGCGATTCCATTCGTGATCGCGCATTCCCTCGGCGCACCCGTCGAGACCACCTACCGCTACGGCTCGATGGAAATCAGCTCTGCCGGCACCGGATTCGCAGCATTGGTCGTGAGTGTGCTGGGACTGGCCGCCCTGGGCGCACTGGCAGTTGCGCGATTGTCTGGACGGCTCGAGCGCGCGGCTGGACCCGATGTGGCGCTCACCGCTGTCGCGATCTCGGTGGTGGCCAGCAGGGTCTTCTCCCCGCAATACATGATCTGGTTGCTAGGGATCGGCGCCGTCTGTCTGACCTGGCGCGAGACTCGGATGCGCAGCCCAATAATGCTGTTGGTCATCGCGGCTCTACTTGCCCAGGTGTTGTATCCCCCGCTCTACAGCGATCTGGTCACCGGCGGTGTGGTTGCCGCCGTCCTGCAAGTGCTGCGGGTAGGGCTGGTGGTGGCAGCCACGGTGCTGGCGCTGCGCGCCCTCTGGCTGTCGGGTCGGTCTGGAACTCCGCGCGCTCGTCACGCCGACGACGGTGGGGCATCTGCCACCGGAGCCGAGTCGCTGTCCGGGTCGACCCCGGCCAGCAGATCCACCAGTCGCGCGGAAATGGCATCCCATCGCCAACTCGACTCGATCCAGGACCGACCACGGGCACCCATTTCGCGAGCGGCGGCCGGGTTGGACAGCAACTCCACGATCCGTTCGGCAGCGGCCGCGGCATCACCTCCCGGCACCACGTAGCCGGTTTCGCCGTCGAGCACTGCGTCGGGTGCGCCACCACTGTCGCCGGCCACGACCGGCAGCCCGGTGGCGCTGGCCTCCAGATAGACGATGCCCAGACCTTCGACGTCCAGCCCGCGGTTGCGCGTCCGACAGGGCATTCCGAACACATCCCCGGCCCCGTAGTGGGCGGGCAGCTCCGCCCATCTGACCGTGCCGGTCAACACGACATCCCCGGCGAGGCCGCGATCGGCCACGGACCGCTCGAGTTTGGCTCGGTACGGACCGCCACCCACTATCAGCAGGGCGGCATCCGGTACCCGTTGCTGGATCAGCGGCCACGCGTCGATCAGGGTGTCCTGTCCCTTCCGCGCCATCAGCCGAGAGACGCACACCACCACTGGACGGTCGAGAAGTCCGTATCGGGCCCGAATCTCACGGCCCGCCGCCTGGTTGTCGGGTGAGAAGAGATCGTCGTCCACCCCGGGCACAAGTCGCCGCATCCGAGCGGCCGCAGCCGGTGACAGCGCGGAAGCGATCCGGGACCGGGTGTACTCGCCAAGATAGGTGACCGTATCGACCCGATCGCCGATCGCGCGCAGAGCCTGCCTGGCAGCAGGAAGCCCTGCCCAGCCGGCTTCGTGGCCGTGGGTCAGCGCAACAATCCTCTCCACCCCGGCACTCCGCAGTCGGTTGGCCATCAGGGCGAGCGGTGCCGCGGCGCCGAACAGCACCCGTTCGCACTCGTATTCCCGCACAAGCTGCTCGGCACGGCGCCACACCATGGGTTCCGGCAACATCAGCGACGTTCGGTGTCGCACAATCGGGAACGGTTGATCGGCATCGAACTGCGCGGCACCCTGCCAAGAGGGGGCATAGACAACAACCGACTCAGGATTCATCCGCGACACGAGTCCGTGGACGAATGCCTGGATGCCACCAGCCCGCGGCGGGTAGTCATTCGTGACGACCAACGTGCGCTGGACCACTCGGCTGCCCTAGCCGACCGATGGTCGCGATGCCGCCACAAGGTTGGATTGCCAGTAGCCGGCCAGGTCGGAAACGATTACTCCGGCACCTGGATTCGCAGCCTGTACCACCTTGCCGTTACCGATGTACAAGCCGACATGTTGCTCGATCGAGTAGAAGTACAGCAAGTCACCCGCCTGGATCGAGGCCAGCGGCACCGGCGTCGTCTCCGAGTATTGCGAGCCGGAATAGTGCGTCAGCGCGACGCCTGCCTGGGCCCAGGCAGCACGGGTAAGGCCGCTGCAATCGAAACTGTTCGGACCCGGTGCACCCCATACGTAGGGCTTGCCCACTTGAGCCAACGCGTAGGCGATCACCCGTTGGACAGCCTCGCTGGCATTCGCCGGCGGGTTCAGCAGGGTCAGCAACTCGGACTGGTCGGCCGATCCATAGGGGTCGAGCATCCCGTCTGCCACGGTGATGCTGGCCGCGAGTTGCTG